>NZ_WUDQ01000010.1:0-56944 GCF_009827695.1 Paenibacillus sp. OT2-17
ATGACAAAAGCCAAAAACGGACTGGATAAAAACCTGTCTAACATTGTTGATGATTTGGAGCAACGTCCAGTTAATAGTCATCAGGCACAGCAAGTGCAGCAGGATCGTAATGATCGCCGTCATCAGGATTCACTAAATCACGATAAAACGGAAGATCTACACCATCTATAGTCCTATTTTTAATGGTAATAAACGGATTCGTTGATGTACCAAAAATATAGACTGAGAATGGAGGATGCATAAATGAGCAAGCCTAAAGCCATTCCTGTTCCCGAAGCACAGGATTCTGGTGGAAGTAACGAAAAGCGTGAGCGTAGTCATCAGCAGGAGCCGTTATCCGGTTCCAAGAAGGTGAAACAGCGGAATCACGTGGATCACCATAATAGAGAAGGCTCATAAGCAGGCAGACCTTTCTCCTAAAATATATTGCATAGTGTAAGACACCCTGGTTAGAGAGCCAGGGTGTCTTTGTGCTTATTGTAAGAAAATTTTCCAATAAGTGTTTCGCCGTTTGAGAATATGAGTTAAAATAGAGGGTGTGTATTTTTTTTGTTAGCATAAATAAAGGGGTTAAATACGAGAGGAGAGAATCTACACAATGAGTAAAAAGTTATCCGTCTTGGTACTCACTATGGTGTTGCTTATGACGGTAGCCCTGGTAGGTTGTAGCAAGAAGTTAGAACCGAAGGAAGCTGTTACTACCGGTACAGCTAATGCAATGAAGTTGAACTCTTATGAATCCAAAAGTCAATTCACGATTAAGGAACTGACCATTACATCCGCTTCTGTTCCAAGTGAGCAAAGTGCAATGGTAACTAGCATGCTGAAAAATGCTGATATTACGCTGGATGGTGTATACCAAAAAGAACCTTTCCAATCTGAAATGACGCTCGGCATTCATTTGAAAGGTGATCTTTCCACCAGCTTCACGATTCCAATGGTAATGACTAAAGATAAACTGTACGTTAAAATTCCTAATATTCCATTTTACCCGCTTCCACAGGATGTTGTAGGTAAATTCCTGATCATTGATCCACAAGAACTGGCTAAACAATCAGGACAAGAATTTAATCCTGCAGCCATGGATCAGGAAAAATCGCAGAAATTTGCGAATGAAGTGATTGCTGCTATTATGAACGAGTATGATCAAGCTACGTACTTCTTTGATATTGATCCTAAAGACGCTAAATTGCCACAAGGCGTTGAAGCTAAACAAGTAGTTCAGTTCAAAATAACGAACGACAATGTGAAGCAAGCGACCAATACATTTATCACTAAGGCGCTTCCTAAAGTCCTTGATGTGATGTCTAAAGATGAATATGCTGGCATGCTTCAAGTGAAGAAGGAAGAGCTGGCTGAAGCGAAGAAAGAACTGCAATCCAACACCAGCGAAGTTAGCAAAAAGCTGGATGAGTTGAAAAACTATTTGACGGTGAAACAATTTGACATTAACACAGCTTTGAACAAGGATAACATTCCTGTGTATCAAGACCTGAATGCGAATGTAGAGATGAATGATCCGGCTACAAAAGACAATGTGAAATTGTCCGTAACAGGCTACACGCAATACAGCAAAATCAATGCTAAAGCAGCATTTAAAGTGGGTATTCCAACAGGTGATCAAGTCCTGACTATGGAACAACTGCAACAAAAAATGCAAACTGTTGCTCCTTAATTATGGGATGACATGATTGCAAAACATCATTTTTTTCGTATATGATGTAAGAAAACCGCTCGGCATAAGCCGGGCGGTTTTTTGTTTACTGTTAATGTTGTCCCTGTGCAGTCATTTAGCTCTGCCACACGTCATCCTCAGCCAAAAGTCCAAACATCTGGTGATCCTGCCATACGCCCTGAATCTGTATAAGCTTGCGAGCAATGCCTTCTGGCTGGAAGCCGCATTTTTTTAATACACGTTGTGAGGGATCATTATGCAAAAGGGTACCCGCTTGGAGACGATGTAGAGATAAGGCACGAAAGGCATATTGTATGATCAACTTTAAGGCAGCGGTCATATGCCCTTTACCCTGTTCATGATGATCCATCATGTAGCCGATATCAGCGAATTGTCCAACTCCACGTACTAGATTGGAAATAGAGATATAACCGATGAGCCGTTCTTCCTTTAAGAGAAAGATACCGAACACGTAACCTCGATCCTCTTCGGCCTGACGCAATTTCTGACGGATATAATCCTGCTGTTTCTCTAATGTGAAAAATGAATCCTCGTAAAGCGGCTCATAAGGCGCATGGGAATCCCTATTACGGTGCCTAAGGGCGAGAAGGGCTTCGCTATCCGCCAAGCTAAATGGCCGTAAAAAGATACCTTGAGGCGTATTATACAAGCTCATAGGCATGGGTTGGTCTCCTTCCATGGGGAATTAGCAATGAGATGAAGTGTTTTGGACTTTTCCCCCTCAGGATGAGGATGGGGGAGGAGATAATCTGGCTGCCGCTCTTTTTTGCCGGAGATGCCGAAAAAAGCTCGTTAGCAGCGAGGCGCATTCCTCCTGCAGTACACCACTAGTTACTTCTGTACAGTGATTAAACCGAGGCTCCTGTAATAAATTCATCAGCGTGCCTGCGCAGCCTGCCTTGGGATCTGTAGTTCCGTATATCAAATGGGGAACCCGTGATTGAACAATGGCTCCGGCGCACATTGGACACGGCTCCAGAGTGACATACAGCCTACAATCCAGCAGGCGCCAAGCGCCTAAGTGCTCACTGGCCTGACGAATGGCAACCATCTCTGCATGTGCGGTTGGGTCAGCATCCGTCTCGCGCAAATTGTAGCCGCGACCGATGATTTCATTATCTTTTACGATGACAGCCCCAATGGGGACTTCACCTAACGTTTCTGCCTTATATGCTTCCTGAATGGCTTCTTTCATCCAATAGGCGTGATCCATGGTGGTCACTGGGAAAATGCTCCTTTCAAACGCGGAATTATCCAACGAACAAATATTCCGTTGTTAACATGATGTGAATAAAATTGTGGATAACATGGCACTTGTCCACAGGTTTATCCACAGTTTATAATAAAATCTGTGTATTTGTGGACTACCTGTGGATGATTATCTTATTATATTGTAGGCAAACGCCCGTCTATTGACAATACTGTACACAAGGTGTGTATTTATGTATATCCGGTAAATGTAAATGCTGGTATCAGAGGCGCTATTACGGTATCATTGAGTTAGCAATTGCCAGTAATCGCCAGCATACGGCAAGAGGTGAGAAATCAGTGTGTCGATAAAAATCAGAATAACGATCATTTTGTCGGGGTCCGTCTTGTTTATCCTGTTGTTAAACATCGCACTCAATTATTACACGACCCACGAAAATCTAAGAAGTGACAGTGAAACTAAAATGGTTCTGACCGCTAAAATTATCGGAGGAGCTATCGAACAAACCCAACATAGCTGGGAGGCCGTTGACAAACAGCTCGGATATAATCTGTGGCTTTCTGCCACGTTGGCTGCCAATCAGCTCGATCCTGACATCCGAAATATTCAGCAGGAACAGCTTCAACAGATAGCCACACTCCACAGGGATATTAATATTTCTTTGATGATTCGAGACGGGCAGGGGTATAAGGTTGTCAAATCCTCCGATCCTAAAGAAGTAACGCCATCCGATCCATTGACCGGGCATTGGAAAAATGCAGTTGACCAATTATATGAGCATGGACAGGCTGCAATGGCGCAAGGTCAGAAACTGAATCATTTTTGGACCGGATCATTTGACTACACGGGTTCAGACTCCTCACATATTAATAAATGGGGATTTTATTATGACCAAAAACGTAACTACTTAATTCGAATTTCCTTTCAGGATACTTCAGTACAAAATTTCATAACCATCCTGAGTCCCGATGAGATCGTAAAGCAAACCCAACAAGTGGATTATCGCATCATGGAGATTACAGGAATTAACCCTGCAACCTTTGGTGGCGCTACGATGGACAAGAACGGGAACGACTGGAAATACTATTACATGTACAACAAACCGATCCAATTCGGCACGTATCAACTAACGAGAGTGCAGGAGGATCGTTTGGCCGTGTCCAGGGCTATCATCTCGGGGGAGAGTATTGTACAAGACTGCTATATTAAAGGCGAACGGGTTCTCGTCAGTTACATACCTTTTTATCCGGCTAACCGTGATGCCTATGTTATCCGTATTGTTATGAATTATGATACGATCACTTCTGTTATTTCCAAGCAATTGATTAGTTTAATTGCCATTTCTATTGTCCTTTTAGAGGTTGTGATCATTGGAAGCTATGTTCTTGCCAGTCTGTTTGTCCGTCCAATTCAGTCGATTCTGGGCAAAGTGAACGAGATGGCTGATGGTCATTTTGATACACGGCTAGAAATCAAGGGTGGTCATGAGCTTGCACAGTTGGGTGAGCGCATCAATGCGATGGCCTACAATTTGGGGGTGTATACGAGAAGACTCGAACAAATGTATGAAGAGAACCGTTCTGTAAAGGAGCATCTGGAATCGGTTATTAATCAGACAGCAGATGCGATTCATGTGACTGATGAAGAGGATCGTGTCGTTCGGGTCAATCATGCCTTCGAAGCTTTGTACGGCTGGACCAAGAAAGAGTTGGTTGGTCGTAAGCTGGAGTTTGTACCTCCGCAGCAACAGGAGGAGTATGAATTTCAGAAGAAGAGCCTGCTTCAGGGAGAGAGCATCGTATCAAGTGAGTCCCTTAGAATGCGTAAGGATGGAAGTACGGTAGAGATTAGTATGAGCACGTCTCCTATTCTGGATGAAGAAGGCCAGATTTTGGGGTTTATCTGCGTGTCGCGTGATATCACGGGTCGCAACCGGATGGAGGAGCTGTTGCGCAGATCAGAGAAACTGACAACCGTCGGACAACTAGCGGCAGGCGTAGCGCATGAGATTCGTAATCCGCTAACCACGCTACGTGGCTTTCTCCAACTACAGCAGCAAAATCAAGTGTTGAATATGAAACACAACGATATTATGATGTCTGAGCTGGATCGCATTAATTTGATCGTAAGCGAGTTTTTAATTCTGGCGAAGCCACAGGCGGTGCATTTTCAGAAAAAAGATGTTCGCTATATTGTGAGCGATGTGATTTCTTTACTAGATAGTCAGGCGCATCTGCTGGGCATTGTATTCAATCTTCAGGTCACGGACGAGCCTGCCCTGGTATACGCCGAAGAAAATCAGTTAAAACAGGTATTCATTAATTTACTTAAAAATAGCATGGAGGCTATGAGTAAAGGTGGTATCATCACGATTCATTTGTTCTTGGAGGGAGAAAGCGTTAAAATCTTCATACGGGACCAGGGAACGGGTATTCCTGCAGAAATGCTGTCCAAGCTAGGAGAACCTTTTTTCACAAACAAAGAAACAGGGACAGGACTAGGACTTATGGTCAGCCAGCGTATTATACAGAGTCATAAAGGCACACTGGATATTGAAAGCACAGAGGGAGAGGGAACGACAGCCCTGGTGCAGCTTCCGATTGCCAAGCCGGAGTAACGGGCAGGGGCGCAGGAGGAAGTGTGTTAGTAGAAATGGAGGGTACACAGGTTGCGCATTAACAAGTTTATCAGCGAAACCGGTTTTTGCTCGCGCCGGGAGGCGGACAAGCTGGTAGAGAGCGGCAGCGTGACGATTAACGGCGAAGTGGCCGTGCTGGGTAGTCAAGCGGAGGAAGGCGATGATGTTCGCGTGAACGGCAAGCCACTGCGCGAGAAGTCCGATCACGTCTATATTGCATTGAACAAGCCGGTGGGCATTACAAGTACAACGGAGAGCCACATTAGAGGCAATGTTGTTGATTTTGTGGGGCACCCGCAGCGGATATTCCCGATTGGACGCCTGGATAAGGATTCGGAAGGTCTCATTTTACTTACCAATGATGGAGACATTGTGAATAAGATTTTACGGGCAGAAGGCAAGCATGAGAAAGAATATATCGTAACAGTGGATCGCCCTGTCATACCATCTTTTGTGCAGGGCATGTCCAGTGGGGTGAAAATACTCGGCCAGCGAACGCTACCTTGTGAGGTGACGCGTGTATCTGAGTATGTATTCCGTATTATCCTGACTGAAGGGAAAAATCGTCAGATCCGGCGTATGTGTGCTGCCTTCGGTTATGAAGTAAAAAAACTGCAACGGCTGCGAATCATGAATATTCGGTTGGGGTCCCTTCAGAAAGGTGCCTGGCGTGATCTGACAGAGGCTGAGAAGCAGGAGCTTGGCCAGATGCTCGATTATACGCTTAGCTAATGCCAGAGGAGTTTCGTATAGCCTACAGCGTATGATCGTGTACCTGACAGGGCCAGAAGTACAGGAAGCATAAACAAAGAGGCACCAGCTGCATAAAAATGCGGCGGTGCCTTTGTTCATATAACATATGCATAATCAACCTTCACTCGAGCTTGAGGTAGGACTGATGACTTGTGTCCCGTTCTGATATTTGCGGAGAACAGATATTTCAACACGACGGTTTTTGGAGCGTCCTTGACCATCTTGATTGCTTGCCAATGGACGATACTCGCCATAACCGATGGATACAAACTTGGTTGGATCGAGATCTGGATTGAGCAACAAGATACGCAAGAAATTCAGAGAGCGCTTGGCGCTCAAATCAAAGTTGGACGGGAACTGGCTGTTGGAGATCGGTACATTATCCGTGTGACCCGATACGATAACATCATAGCCAGGGAACTGCTGAAGCATACTAGAAATAGACTTGGCCAGCTTTCTTGCTTCCGGCTTTACTTCGGCCTGCCCGGATGAAAACAAGGCATTATCACTAATGGTGATCATCAGCTGTGATTGGTTCAGCTTGGTATTCAGCAACGGGGTCAGGCCGTTATTTTGAATGTATTGATCCATTTGTTTTTTAAGTTTTTTTAAATCTTCTTCTTCCCGCTGGGCCAACTGTTTTTGCAGTTCAGAGGTAGAAGTAGCCTTCGATTTTAAGGGTTGTGATACTTGTTCTTTATTTTTGCCCATATCCATGGATTGTGACGACGGATTCGCGGCCGAGTGATCCAGCACGCCAGTGCCGCCACTAAAAGCTGCACTCAGGGATTGAGCCATAGTTTCAAATTTTTTGGCGTCGAGCGAGCTCATACCGAATAAGACAATGAAAAGAGCCAACAGAAGGGTCATTAAGTCGGAATATGGCAACAGCCAGCTTTCGTCAGCATGCTCTTCATGCGGTTCATGTCTCTTTTTACTCACTGGAATCGCCATCCTTCTGGGTCATCGTAGCCCGTTCGGTCGGAGTCAGGAAGATCGTCAGTTTCTGACTGATGGCAATCGTCGATATCCCCGATTGAATGGAAAGCAGACCTTCGACCATCATTAATTTAAGCTCCACTTCTTTTTTGGATAACCGTTTGAGCTTGTTGGACATCGGATGCCACAGGACATAACCTGTAAAAATACCGAGCAACGTCGCAATGAAGGCTGCTGCAATGGCATGAGAAAGCTTTTCCATGTCACTAAGGTCGGCCAGAGCGGCGATCAGACCTACAACCGCACCGAGTACCCCGAGCGTTGGAGCGTACATACCAGCTTGAGAGAAGATCAGCGCGCCAGAGCGATGTCGGTCCTCGGTAGCATTGATATCCTCCATCAGAACGTCCCGTACGAATTCCTGATCATTTCCGTCAATAATCATTCGCATGCCGCCACGCATAAAGGGATCGTCGATTTCCTCTACCTTAGATTCCAAGGCGAGCAGACCTTCACGACGGGTAATGGATGCCCACTCGGTAAACGTACCGATGAGCTCTTTGCGGTCTAACAGTTTTTGTTCGGTGAAAATAACCTTGAACAGCTTCGGAATCCGTTTGATTTCTGCCATCGGGAAGGCCATAAATATACTCGCTGCCGTTCCGACGAAAATAATCATGTAAGCAGCGGGATTATTGACCAGATTGACGACCGGAGCGCCTTTTAAGATCATCCCGACGACCAGTGACATAATCCCGAGCACAAGTCCGATAATGGTTGAAATTTGCATGATACACCTCATCCATGAGAATAGATTTTGAATCCTTTCATGCCGCCGGGGTCGTCCTTGCCCCAAGCGCGTCATTACAAGACGGATTATAGTATTTATCGACAAAACTCTCTTTTTTGTTAAGTGCGAATTTCCGGTATAATAAGGTGATTATGTATTGAATGGCGGAACCATTGGAGGAAATGGCATGGGAGTAAAGCATGGGCGTGAGTATGAACAAATTTTGAACGATTTGACAGAGGCTGTGGGACGCATCCCAGACAGCTATGAATTTTTTGAGATGGAAGCAGAAGATTGGGACAGGCTGGACCCGGCGGGACGCCAGGAAGTCAATGAAGCTTTGGCAGAAGACTTATTTTATGCACTGGGTACAGAGCCCATAATCACTGTAGGCAGTGGCGTTGTGATCTATGAGCCGGAGCAGCATCGTATCTATGTACTCATTGGAGACGAGGAGCTGACGTCAGTCCCATTGATTTGAGGTCCGTCTTATGGATTTATCAACGGGGCCGTGGTAATATGTACACCAATATATCGTAGTTTTGGCCGTATTTAAGCGGTCGAAAGGCTTCCGTATAAACGGGGAGGAGTTCGTAACATGCCTTTTACACAAGAAGAGATTGAAGCACATCTGGAGAAACTGGAGGGCTGGGAACTGGAGGAAGGACGTTGGATCGTTCGGAAATATAATTTTTCCAGTTTTATGAAAGGGATTGCATTCGTGGATGAAGTTGCCGCTATATCTGAAGCATTCAATCATCATCCATTTATTACGATTGATTACAAGACCGTGACTCTGCGTTTGACCTCTTGGGACGACGGCGGTATTATGGCCGTGGATATTAAGGAAGCCCAACAATATAATGAAGCTTTTGAAAAAATGCGCAGCAGTCATTGAGCTTGTAATGATCTGTCGTATGATGATAAAAGCGCCTTCGCTATACAACATCGCGGTTGTATGCCGAAGGCGCTTTTATCATAGAACCTGGGTTTGGTGCTCGGGACGATATACCATACAAAAAAACGGTTTTTTGCCATCGGGAGTCTGGCGTTCATAGGTATCTGTAAGCTCAAATCCAGCCGCCTTGTAAGCCCGGATAGCGCGCCCATTCCAAGTGAGTACCTCTAGATCAATTTCATTCTTCGGGTTGCGTCGTTGGGCTTCCTCTGCAATGGCACGGACAAAATCAGAGCCTTTGCCATGTCCGCATCTTTCAGGATGCATTCCAAGACCTAGCCGGGTCACACCGATCATAGGAAAATATTGAGCAAATCCCGTCAGCTTATTCTCTTCATCCAGTACGGCAACATATTGCTCTTGGCGAAGCGTGGGACTTCCAAATTCGACTTCAAGCGCCTTCATTTGTTCCCAGGGGAGCCAACCGTATATATTATAAGGTGGATCATAGCGCCACTCACAGATTGCAGCCGCTTGATGCTCGTCCATCGGTACGATCCGATAGTTGGATATTGAGGCCGGCATGTGTTCTATCCTCCTTTTACAGGTACTTCAATCATTAACAACAGATTGTAGACAAGTTGCAGGGGAATGGCAAGCGTGTTTATTTCATACTCAAGTCGGGTATACATTCAATAAGAAGGATTTACTGCTCATATGCTCCCCCAGCGCTGACGGTAAAACCGACGATGTTCGCTAAAATTGAAACCTTTTGAGGCTTCAGTTCGTCAGTAATGATAATAATTGCTGATGTTGTGGACATAAAAAGCCGCAATTTGATTCCGGCCAGAATCAAATTGCGGCTAAGGTTAGCTTGCTGTGCGTTAGTTATTCTACGTTGTCGTCATCAGGAATTTCTGAAGCTACAGAATGGTAAGCGTCTGTGCTCATAATTCTTTTTGCACCGACATAGCGGTTAGCGTAATAATTTTCGTTCAGTGAGCTAACTACTACACCACGTGAAGTCGAGGAGTGGGCAAATTTCCCTTCACCTACGAAGATACCTACATGAGAAATGCCTCTTCCTGTGGTGTTGAAGAACACCAGGTCTCCAGGTCTCATTTCATCGCGGGATACAGAAGATCCCATTTTGAATTGTGATCCGGATTGATGCGGAAGTTTAATTCCCAGTTTGTTGAATACATACATTGTGAAGCCGGAGCAATCGAATCCCTCGAGTGTAGTGCCTCCGCTTCTGTAGCTCGTTCCTTTGGCATCTTGAATGACCTGGTCCATCTTAGAGTCTGCATATGCACTGCCGCCACCGAATGTAAAAGATGTAAAGGCAATGGCAAGACCCATAGCTGCGATCGTTAGCTTCTTCTTCAAAAAAAATATACCCCTTCCAATGCCTGCGAGGTTAGCTTAAGGATTCGGTAGAAGGTTCCCCTATGACCACTCTGTTGCGAGATCAATTCACCCAAACTGGTTCCCCCGCTTCCTAGGTGCCAGGAATTAGGCTTAACTTAAGATGTGCACCTTGGAGAGCAGTATTCACAATAACGTTATTTTTGAGATAAAGGTTACAATAAAGATTACAAAGTTGTTACTATCAGTTCACTGCGATTATTGTAACAAAGACGGCTGGCTTTGGCAAATGTTTCATTGCAAAAAGTTACAAAAAAAATCTGCTCCTAATGTCCCAGGAACAGATCTTGTTAACAGTATTCAGTTATGTGTCGTTTGCGCGGATATGAATCAAGATTTTTCGACAGACGGAAATGAAGTAAAAAACATAAAGGCAGGGCTTAGCTTCTACTGGAGATATCGGTATGCCATAGTCTGTACTGCGAACTGATATGCCACAGCCTGACCAGACTAGTAACAAAATGATACGATTGCTGGAGAATGAGCGCCAGCATACCAGTCCAAATCATCGCTATGGTGCCAAATAGACCGAAGACCAGCAGCACACAAGCACCGAGCAAAAGAGATATACCGACAGCTGGGAGGAGCTGGCGAAAGAAGGCGAGCAGGGACGATAGTATGGCGTGACCACCGACAGTCCCCAGTTGCATATACAGGATGCACTGCCGAATGAACCATCCGTAAGCCATCCACCCCATGGCATAGGGCAACAAATGAAGCAGGTAAGAGGGAGATTGAAGCGTTCCTGCTACAATAGGGTAGAGTCTCGGTACTACCCAAAAGGCGGGAAGCAGCAGCAGTCCCAACTCGATGGTGTAATACAACAACGACGACATGCCATGGCGTTTCATACCCTTGAAAAAGGACAGGCTTTGCGGTTCAGTCGCATCGGTATGCAGGCTTTGATATATTCCGGCTCTAATGAAGGGAGTGATCAGTATGCGTAGTACAGTCGCCCCTAGTAGTATCCACAAATACACATGTACTTCCCGGCTGTCCATCAGAGCAATCTGGCTCTCCATCCAAAACAAGGTCTGTCCCAGCTCGTTTTGACCCTGATCAGGATAACGGAGCAGTAGCGGGATAACGGCAGACTGCACCAGCCGATAGAGAAACACCCCCCACAGTAGTCGATACAGAAATAAAATGATAACGATATAGAATCGTATGCGCACCAGCGCCCAGCCCTCTTTTATAACAGTCCGCATCTATAGACACCTCACCATGACAGACTTCCAAGCAGTGTTTCTAACAGCTTGGTTACACTTACATTCCAACGGGTTTGTTGCTTTTCGTCCAATTCGGCTTTTAGGCTATTGTTAATGTGCTTGTTCTCCAGTGCAATGGTATATAGAGGATCAAGGGTTACATAGGAAACGGGAGAAGTACTTTTGATCCGAAAAGTTGTGCTTTTGCCCGCGCCGTCCCAAGCCTTGAATATCGTGGTACCATCCTTGAAGGTAAATTGGACAGGGATCTTGGGATAATCCGCCCCTTTTTTGCTGACCGTCACGACTGCTTCATATCCATTCTCCAGCTTTTGGTTCGTGATATGATCCACCGAAAAGTCCGCCATCTGGCCGTCATATACATACTGTTCAAAATAGTGGCTCCATGAGCGTCCGGTGGCTCTCTCCACGATACGTTGAAAATCCTGGGAGGATGGATGCTTGAATCGGTACGTCTGGACGTAGGTCCGCATAATCCGATCCATTTTTTTCATACCCACCTGACGTTCAATGCCCCGTAGTACCAGCTTGCCTCGAGAGTAGGCGTTTTGCGCGTACTCAGCAGCCGAGCCGTACTTCCATGACTCGCGGTTTAGCGGCTGTGGGGAGGCTATCTGTCCCGATTGTAATGGCAAGTTGGGGGTAAGCCCATATTCTTGCTCCATAAGCCGCTCCTCTGCATAGGAGGTGAAGCCTTCATCCAGCCACGGCTCCTCAAATTCGTTATTGGCTACCATTCCGTAGAAATATTGATGTCCAATCTCATGAACTAATGTTCGTTCCAGACTATAGCCAGGATTTAGATTACCCGCAGCAGCGGCTGTGATGAGTGTCGGATACTCCATACCGCCGGCTCCATTGCCTGATTTGGGTGGAACCACGATGGCTAGGGTGGAATATGGATAAGGCCCGTACCATTTGCTGTAGTACGAAAGAGCGGCCTTCGCTGCGCTCATATAGCGCCCTTTGAGCTCCTTGTGCGACGGGTCAAGGTAGAGCTTGATTTTGACACCAGGGACTTCAGCAGAAGAAAAGGGTTCTTCTACGGTTACAAAGTTGGGTGAAGCGGACCAGGCAAAATCGTGTACATCATCGGCATAAAATTGATATATTTTTTGGCCGTTCTGTCGGACGGCACCACGGGTGGGAAATCCGGTCGCTGCTACGATATGAGTTTCAGGCACCCGAATCCGTACGCTGTAAATTCCAAAATCGGCATAAAACTCGGAGTTACCATGATACTGGTGGAGGTTCCAGCCCTCTTCGGCGCGTCCACGCTGCCCTGCAGTCTCGTAGACGCTGAGCTTCGGGAACCACTGTCCTGCCATTACAAAATCATCTGTCGCACCCATACGAGCGAAGATGGCGGGCAGTTTTACCTCAAACTTCATATATAATGTGATTTCTTCGCCACCTCGTACCGGCTTGGGTAGACGCACCTTCATGAGCGAACGGTCGCCTGCGTTACCGTCATCTGGCTGCACATATTGGATGCGGTGCATGAGAGATAAACCGTCTTCTGTTTTTAGTTCAGTCAGCGTCATGGAGCCAAAGCCGTCTTTGGGCATGGTGTCTTCGCGCAGCTTTCCACCGGATTCCTTCATAAAGGTGGTTTCCATGGAAGAGAAGGCATTCGGGTATAGATGAAGATACAGATCATTCACGGTTTTCTTGCCCGGATGCCTCCAGGTCAGTGTCTCAGTGCCTCGCAAAACCTGTCCTTTTTCCAGAGACACATCAATGTGGTACTCTACCACCCGTTTGCTGAGGATTTCTGTAGCGGGCTGTGGAGGGTTCTTGGGCAGGTCAGGCAGGATGTTTGCCCCTAGAGGCTTGCCCATATTTGGGGCAAGCGCAGACTCAGACAGAGAGCCGTATAGTGGTTGGCCTATGGACTGCGGGTCGGATTGCGATTGGGGCTGCCAGGCAAACCATAACGTCCCTGCGAGGAGACCGAGGGCTAGTGTAGACAATAAAACGATTTTAGTGCGTGCTGGGGTCATACAATGGATACCTCCCGTTGACAAGCATCTACAGCATGTATATGTTTGCTTTCAGGAGATTATTAGTTAAAATATTTATAGTGTAGAATGAGTGTGAAGACGGAAAATGGAGGTCTAGTGACGCATGAGTGAAAATCAGCCGGACGGCAAAAAACAGATTGCACTGAACATTGTCAGTGGCAAGAGTAAACATAAGGGTTTCGGCGCAGGCTCAATCGACCTGAACAGTATGTCCCCGGTCATCATTGACCGAGGAGAAGCGAAAATTGATATCGGTGCCATGCATGCCAAAAGTAAAGTAGAACGTGGTATCAAGTTCTCTACGAATAAAGAGGATGTACCGAATGGACGGCAGGTATGGCTCGTATGGGTAGCCGTGGATCGTACGCCCGAAGGACGTATGTACGGCGGCGCCACCGCCTGCGAGATGCTGATTGACGACGAAGCCAAACGCGGCTGGAAAATCCTCGCCGATCACGTCAACCGTATGGATTACGCGCTCAAGCGTCGTTTCATGCTGGATGATCTCGGCAGCGAAGATAGAGCAGCGCTTAAAAGCCTGCTAATTTCGCATAACGAGGAATGGTGGGACGCTTCGCCTGAGGAATTGAAGCAGGCGCTGGAAGGATAGGCCCAGCGTTAACGCAGTAAAAAAAGCAGCCACTTCTGTGGGCTGCTTTTTTTATTTATCTGAGTTGACACTAACCTTTTAGTAAGTAGTTGTCCTGAAAGTGCATACTTACATATTTGTAGCGCTCACTTTATACTCAAAAATAAATAATACTTAAGGAGGACAATTCTTTGAAAACTCTTGTTATCGTTACACATCCAAGCATCGAGGCATCTGTCATAAATAGGCGATGGGTAGAAGAACTCAAAAAATATCCAGAAAAGTATACTATCCACGAATTGCATAAGGTTTACCCTGACGGGAACATTGATGTGGAAAAAGAGCAGCACTTCATTGAATCACATAGCAATCTCATTTTACAGTTCCCAGTTTATTGGTTTAACAGTCCGCCTCTCCTTAAAAAATGGCTTGACGATGTTTTTGTTTATGGCTGGGCTCATGGTTCAAATGGAGGTGACAAATTAAAGAATCGTAAGGTTGCTTTAGCAGTATCTGCCGGAAGTAAAAAAGAAGATTATAGTGAATAAGGAAGATATCGCCATACACTTGAGCAGCTATTATCTCCTTTTGAAACAACCTTCCTATATTGCAATGCAGATTATCGTTCGTTCTTTGCGTTTTATGGTACAGAAAAAGAGTCTGGCGAAAATGAGATTGGTACGTCCGAAAGCGAATTGGAGAAAAGCGCACGAGATTATTTGAATTTTATTGACAGCCTGTAATAGGAATGTCTATTGCTGTCCGTCCTCCAGAGCTGGCAAACCATTTTCCTCTCCCCACTCGCACATCATATTTAATAATGGAATGAGAGAAAGGCCACGTTTAGATAGTGAATATTCAACTTTTGGAGGGATCTGGGGAAATTCCTTGCGTATGATAAGGCCATCTGCCTCTAGCTCTTTTAACATGATGCTTAGTGTTTTGAAGGAAATGGTACCGATACTTCGCTTCAGCTCGTTATGTCGCATAACCTTATTTTCAAAAAGCCAATATATAATGATCATTTTATATTTACCGCTTATTAAGGACAACGTATATCCAAAGCCAGTGTCTTTTAGGACCACGCCAGACGGAACACAGGGTTCACTCATAAATTACACTCTCCTTTAGGTAAGTATATAATATGAATGTGCATACTTTACAACTGATCATTATGCAATTTTAGTGAAAGGGTGTAAAGTATGCTCGCTATAAAATGTTTCTGTATCTTTAAATGGAGTGATTCTAGAAACGGAGAGAAGCATCTTGACATCCTGGAAAGGCATTCACTATAATTCAGATAGAAATCGCTTCCACTCCTCTTTTTATTCATTTTGTGGAACCGGTTCCTTGAAAAATGTAGTTAAGTCCTACTCACTGTTTATGAATGTAATCTCTAAATAAGGTGGCATCGTTATGTTTAAATGGTTGAAAAAGAAGGCGGCTCCTCGTATTGAAGAATTCGACATGGTAGCACCAATCAAAGGAAAAGTGGTTTCCCTTGAAGAGGTTCCAGATCCTGCGTTCTCTACGAAGGCTATGGGGGAAGGCATCGCTATTCATCCGACTGAAGGTAAAGTGACTGCTCCTTTTACGGGTAAAGTCGTCCACGTGATGGAGAAAAGTAAGCATGCTCTGATCATTGAGCATGAATCTGGTGTACAAATTTTGATACATGTCGGGATTAATACAGTTTCCCTCAAAGGACAAGGGTTTAACCCTCACGTTCAAACAGGAGATAACATTAAAGCAGGGCAATTACTGATGGAGTTTGATCTAGACGCGATTCAACAGGGGGGATTGCCTGTAATTACTCCGGTAATCGTTCCAGACGGGCAAGAGATGATCAGTCATGTGGAGATCTTGGAAGGAACATCTGCCTCTTCAGAAGTACCCGTATTAAGAGTCCACTTAAAAGCCTAGTTCTCATTCAGAAAAGACTAACCAGGAATTCCTGGTTAGTCTTTTCTTTAGATGATTCTCTGATCGGTCAAGGATCGGGCATGATCATGTGATCAAAAGCTAGGATTCACATATTTCAGATATCCGCTGATTACAATTGCCTTCGTACAGCCCTCCATGAAAGCAGATCACTTTTTTAATATCATAAGGCAGCAGGTTTTTAAGAGATTCTTTGGCCATATTGAAATCACAGCAGTATTGCGGGTCTGGAGCCAATAATTTGCTGCTTACTACGCGTAGAGCATCTCCTGCAATCAGGGTTTGACTGGATTTATGATAGAAACTTAGGTGTCCTGGTGTATGTCCAGCAGTATCTATAACTACGATCCCCCCACAGAAGGGTAATTCCTCTCCGGCAACGATGGTGGAGTTTACAATAGCCTTTGGGGGATTTTCAAGTGTACGCCGGAATGCATGTCTCCATTCTACCGGAACGGATTCGGGCATGGAGCTTACAGCTTGGTCTATTGCTTCTGGAGTCAGCTTTATAAGCTGTTTTTCTCCTTGTATATAAGGCCTTTCGATAGAACTGGCTAATACTTGAACTGGGGATGAGGAAGCCCGGATTATATCTGCTAAACTGCCGATATGATCAAGATCCTGGTGTGTTATTAATATGGAGGTAAGTTTATGGATTGCTAATCCGGTGCCTAGAATAGCCTCATGTAAAAGTGAGAGTTGCCCGGGGTAAGCCGTATCAACTAAAATTATGTTATCTTCGTCCCACATTAAAGTGGGGTGAATACTCTCTATACTTCCCATGATGTTAGCAGAAACCTGGAGTATGTGTATTCCCTTGTCTAATTGCATCGAATCCCTCCCATAAGAGTTGATGTAATACAAAGGAATCGTATCATGAAATCTAAATATGTAAACCTATATTATATCATAAAAATAATTTTTTGTAAATATGTAGAATTTTAAATTTGTGTGACAGTTAGGAGTGATGACGTGAAGAAAATTTATTTTGTCAGACATGCCCAAGCAACAGGACAGGAACCAGATGCCCGACTTACCGATGAGGGTACCCGACAAGCTGAGCAGTTGGTTGATTTTATGGAGAATGTAGGTGTGGAATATATTGTGTCCAGCCCGTGGAAACGGGCCGTGCGAACCATTCAGCCCTTGGCTGAACGGAAACAGTTGCAGGTGTATACTGATGTACGTCTCCAAGAACGGGTACTTAGCCATGAGCATTTGGATCATTGGCTGGACGTGCTGGAACAGACCTATCTGGACGAGGACTTGAAACTGGAGGGAGGGGAATCATCCCGTGAAGCAGTAGATCGAGGAATCCAGCTTGTTCAGGAGCTTATAGAGCGGGCCGAAAAAACGGTTATCATTGTAACTCATGGAGCTTTACTATCTCTTCTCATTCGACATTACGATCCGCAGTTTGGGTTTGAGGACTGGAAAAAGCTTTCGAATCCCGACGTGTATTTGCTAGAACTGAAAGAAGCAGAAGCCAAGATTCACAGAGTGTGGAATACGGGTTGAAATAAATAAAGCACGTTCACCATAAGTGCAGAATGGAATCGAAAGGGGAGGCGCATGTTGAATGCAAACCGTTTTTTAGAATTAGAAAAGGCGTTGTTTCAAGCTTGGTCTTTGGAGTCTAGCTCTAAATGGACAGCAAATAATCCTGCGGCTGGACAATGTGGTGTCACAGCGCTTGTCGTTCAGGACAGGCTTGGCGGCGATATTTTGAGGACATGGCTGGATAGTGGCTGGCATTATTACAACCGCATTGGTGAGGACATTATAGATTTTACGAGGTCGCAATTTTCAATCCCTCCACAGTATCAGGATGTATACTCCAACCGGGAGGAGGCTTTTTCGGACACCAATGCAGGGCAGTATGCAGCCTTAAGTCAGAGATTAAAGGAATTTCTAAACGAAGAAGAATAAGGGGATTTAAATCTGGATGCAGTCATAAAGACGTGATTTTTGAACCTGATCCAATGGAAGGTACTTTTTGTTGCCGAATATACGTTAAAGAGCTGAGTAATCAGTAAAATTTTTGAAGATAAAAGCTGTATTTACGTTATAAAATGAGCTATACTGAGGTAAGAATAGTAAAGGAGTCGTGCGCTAACACGACTCCAGTATACAACCACTGCTTTAAGAGCAGTCGGCAGTAGGGTCCAACAATAGACCGTTACCTTGGATCGGGGCGGTCTATTTCTTTTTCATGTAGGTAAGCAATGTTTCTTTAGAAAAAAACTAATGCAGCCAATGGCCGGGAATGCTTAGAGAAGGGGGCAGTTTGGTTTTACAATTGCCCTTAGCCGAATTTAATTGCGCTTGTGTAAGGAAAATACTTCCTTCCAGATTAGCTTCACTTAAATCAGCGTCTCTAAAATCCGCACCGATAAGGTCGGTCATTCTCATATCGGCTTCTCGGAGGTCAGCAGCAATAAGTAAAACTCCTCTCAAATTGGCACCCCTAAGATTGGCGCCTCTCAAATTTGCCCCGATAAGGTCTCTACTCCTGATTTTTTTACTATATTTATTGCGCTCTAAGTTTTTCTTACCTTTTTCTCGTACTAACTCACTTGTTTGTAAAAGTAAATCATTGACTAACGCCCTATGGGTTGGTAGATGAAGAACTATGAGGGATTTTGGATCTTGATTCGTAAGCTGCTCGATTTTCGCCATAGTTTTTTGTAAGTCTGTATAGATGTGGTGAGTTTCTTTTAAGTTAAGGGCTTCATTTAGGTAATAAAGCATTTCATGAAGCTGTTGCATGATGGGAAATATACTGAACATTTCCTCAGCTATTGCCGGGTCGTCTCGCCAGCTTTTTCCGTTGTATGTAACTTGGGAAATTTTTTGACCTGCTCCAAAGCAATCATATACCGTACAGCCTCGCAAGCCGTTGTTTCTTAGATTCTTATGAATATCACAACGATAATCCGCATTTAGGTTTTGACAAGGAGTTCCTCCATCCTTATTAAAAGCAAAATCAGCTGATTTTGCATAGGGTAAGGCTACACAGCATAAACCAAAACATTGTTCACAATTTGCACTATACAATAAACACACATCCTTTTACTGGCACCTATTAAATGTAATATTACCAAAAAAAGATGGAGCATGGTCTATTGTTTTTTCATAGACTTCTAGAGTCTGCTGGATCGTTTAGAGAAGAAATTTAGTCTTTTGCCAGGTTCAATTGCCATGAGACTCCGTATTTATCTTCAACCCACCCAAATTGTTGGCTTACGGGAGAGGCTTCAAGGGGCATTAGAACTCGGCCTTCCTGAGATAGCTGGTCAAACACGCTATGGATTTCTTCTTCCGAATCACAAGTGACGAATAGCGATAGAGCTGGGGTAAAAGGGTGTTTGTTGTGATGATTTTGGTCTATAGCCATAAAAGTCTGCCCTTTGAGGTTGAATACGGCATGTAACACGGTCCCATCTTCCTGATGAAAAATGCTCATAATACCAGACGGCTTAAATACAGAGGTATAATATTGCATGGCTTCTTCTGCTTGACCTGAGAACATGAAAAATGTTGTAATTTTTGGACTGGAATCTTGCATGAGATCAACTCCCTAGACTGGATCGTAGATGATAACATCTTTCCTCTTTTTTAATAGAAATATTCAACAGTGGAGAAGTGCTTCATAAAGAAAGGTATGCAAACATGGGAAAGGGGAAAACAGGATGATGGACGCGACAGCAAGGCTTATTGATATGTTCAGCTCAGGCAAGAAGCTGGACGCCACCATCATTTCCGCTTATACGGATGTGGTTGTCCAATATGGGACCATGGAGGATGCTTGGGAGTTATACAGGCTTTTTGTAGAAGATCCCCATCATTATATCCGGGGGTTACTCCTCCAGCCGATCATGAGATGCGGGGATGTTACTTTGGCGCAGGATATGTACGAGCGTTACGTTCAAAATCAGGCATCCCCAGAACATATACCTGACGGTGTGCTGTATGTGCTAGGTTATTTGGGTTATGTGGAGGCTGCTGCTGATCTTGTCGCTTTGGTGAATGGGCCATATGGAGTTGCGTCTGTGGATGCCTGTTTGGGACTGGTACATCTTCCATGCGAACCGTATCGTGAACAACTAGCGGCTGAATTGGAAAAAGTGTTGGATCAAAATTTGTTTAATGAATTCTTACCTCTGTTAAGCTTTAAATGCACGACTGAAGATATGATTCCGCGATTGGTACATTGGGGAGAGCAACATGCTTCCGTAGACTGTAATGCAGGAATTATTGCTGGAATAGCATTGTTTGGAGAAGGGCAGAAGGATACGATTCGCTCTATCCTGTGGAATCCGTTTTGGGAGGCTCATGGAACGGCTACAGGCAGTTGTGTGTGGTCTTATTTTGCTATGCAGCATGTAGGGCTAACCTTTAGGGAGCTCGTTCAGGATATAAAAAGCTACGATGCATCCAAAGAAGATGTACAGGCATTGGAATATCGTTTGGACGTGCTATATGAGATGTTGGAACTCAAGCTAAGCTATACAGCCCGACCGATCCGGTTCGCTCGCAGCAATGAGGAATCATTTGGTCAGCTATATAGCGATTTGTTTAGCTGGTCTAACGAACATCACGATGACTCTATTATAGGCTGGATGAATGAACAGTTGGGGGTTGAGCACCGACTGCTGGAACGGTATTATGAGCTAAGGAAACGAGTCGAGATTAAAATGGTGCATGAAATTGAGCTGGAGCATGTTCAGAAAGGGAGTTAATCGTAACAGGAAATAAGAATTTTTGATGTAAAAGGACGAAATAGCGGAGTTTGGCGGCGATATGGGGATTCGCCCAGTCCGCGGGCTGATGTCCCGCATAGGATACATCAGCCTAGAACACAAGGAGTGAAACACATGTCTTTACTGCCACAAGTTCCTTTCGGAACGCAACCGGGTACTCCGGGTCCATTCACGCCGTCAGGTCCTTCGATTCCACAATTTCCTGATATGCAGGATTCCTTCCCATCTCCGATAGGTCCGCCACCAGGCCCAGGGCCATTTTCGCCACAGCCGTTCTCACCGCCGCCGCAGGGGCCATTCGGTCCGCAAGGTGGGCAGCAAACTCAAGCACCAACTTCCCCACCACCGCAATTTACGCCACCGAAGCCGCTGGTTTCGGCGTATGCGGTTGACCCTGGAGCCATTTTCGGTTGTTTGTTCCGCAACACGTTTGTATGGCTGACGAACGGGGAGCGTTTCTGGATGTACCCTGTCTTTGTAGGCAGGACATCCGTAGCGGGTTTCCGGTGGAGTGGTCGTTTTTGGTTTTATTATGGTGTAGACACTAACCGTATTGAGTCGTTTAGCTGTTATTGGTAATCGCGCAGCTTTAGGGAAGAGCGGGGCTTAACGGGATGATGGCTGATGGCACTGGCAAGAGAGGTAAATGGGTAAATGAGGTAAGTGAAGCGAAAATAAAAAGACTGAGAGAGCGCTCATCGCGTTCTCCCAGTCTTTTTTTGCTATTAATCCATCCACCAACGCTTAAAATTGCCCCACCACGATTTCTTTTCGGCTTGTCGCTCCGCTTGGTCAGTTGGCGTTGCTGCCGGTGGGTTATCTTGCCCCGACAGCGTATCCTTTGGCTCCGTGCCGCTGACGAATACCTCCAGCCGCTTGTCCGGGCTGTCCGATGCAGCCAGCTTGCCGCTGGCCGGATCAATATAAGCGCTGACTACGCCGTCAGGGATGGGGAAGATTTTGGGCGGCACATTCTCCAGCGCTTTCTCCGTATATTGCGCAAAAATCGGAGCCGCCCGTCGGGCATCCTGTGTGCTGATGGCCTTGCCCTTGTCGTAGCCGACCCAGACAGCGGTGGACAGCTCGGGGGTAAAGCCGACCATCCACGCATCGGTGTTGGTCGTGCCGCTCTTGCCGGCAACCGGGCGTTTGATCAGCTTCGCGACCCGGTTGCCAGTGCCGCCTTCTTCGAACACGCCTTCCATGAGGCGTGTGAGGACGTAGGCGGAGGCGGGCTTCACCACCTGCACGGGCGCGGCTTGGGGCGCTTCGTACAGCGACCGCCCGGCCGCATCGGTGATGCGCAGCACTGCCACCGGAGCCACCTTTTGCCCGCCGCTGCCGATGACCGAGAAGGCCGAGGCCATCTCGAACGGGCTGACGGGCGACACGCCCAGCGCCAGCGAAGGTACGGGCTTGAGCTCGCTTGTAATGCCCATTTTGCTGGCGAGGTCCATGACCTTATCCGTTCCCACCTTCAAAATGGTGCTAACGGCATAGATATTATCGGACGCCGCAATTGCGCGCCGAAGATCTATTTCACCCAAATATTTGTCTCCAAAATTTTTGGGCTTATAGGTCTTGCGATTGTTATCGTAGTGGAACAACGTCGGTCGGCTTTCGAACTTGGACGTACTCGTCAATTCGCCGGAATCCAGCGCGCTCAGATACATAATCGGCTTGAAAGCGGAGCCTGGCTGCCGGGTTGTGGCCAGCGCATGATTATATTGATTCCCGACATAGTTCGTTCCACCGACCATGGCCTTGACATGTCCGTTGCGCGGGTCCATGGAGATTAACGCGGTTTCCAGTCCGTTGCTGCTCTTCATGCCCTCGTTTACAGCCGCCTCGGCTGCTTGCTGCATGTGCATGTCCAGCGTGGTATAAATGCTCAGGCCACCATGCTCCAGCACCCCTTCGCTAATCCCAAGCTGATGAGTCGCCAGTTGGCGGACGTAATCGCGGAACCAGGGAGCGGCTTCCACTGTCCGGCGCTGGCTCTCGGGCCGCAGGGCCAGCATTTCCTCATAGGCCTTGGTGGCTTCGGCCGGAGTAATTTTGCCGGTGAGCGCCATGGAGTCCAGTACAATTTTCTGCCGATCCTTTGCATTTTTCATATGATTATACGGTGAATAGTAGGTCGGTCCTTTCGGAATACCTGCTAACAGGGCGCTTTCGGCCAAATCCAGATCCTTTGCGGATTTACCGAAATACATTTGCGAAGCTGCTTCAATGCCATAGGCGCCATGACCATAGTAAATTTCGTTCAAATACATTTGCAGCAGCTCATTCTTGGTGTACTTCATTTCAAGCTGTGCGGTATAGATGGCCTCCTTGGCCTTGCGAGTCCATGTTTTCTCATGAGATAAGTACAGATTCCGTGCAAGCTGCTGAGTCAGCGTGCTGGCCCCTTGCGACATATCCCAGCGGGTCAGATTAACGATTACCGCCCGGCCCAGACCTTTGAAATCAAAGCCAAAATGATCGTAAAACTTCCGATCTTCCACAGCCAGGGTAGCTGCAATCAAATCGGGTGAAATGTGATCAAGCTGGACCGGAATGGATTCTTTGCCTCCAGCAGAGAAAGTGGCGATGACTTGTCCCTGACTATCTAGCAGACGTGAATTCCGATCCGTATCCGCGAGCGGAAGGCTGGTCGTGTACAAATAGGCTAGCAGGATGCAGGCGGCGATGACCGTCAGAATAGTGAGAGACATCAGTCCTTGAAAGCATCGAAGCCAAAGCGGTTTACGCTTGGGGGATCGCCCGGTCGTATCGGTCATCATGCCACCTCCTTCCATAGTTGATGTTCTCAGTATAGTCAATCCGAAAGCGTCTATTCATCAGATACACACACGTGTCTATTTTAAACAAGATTAAATCTCCAAATTGCTTTTGCAGTCTATTCAGGTATCACTTATAATGCGAAAAGTGTGAAATTCCAATGCGTTTGGTACAATAAATATAGCAAACTCGGCGTTTGCGTGTTGCTGATATAAGGAAAGTCAACGTTTATGCTACCGGATTGCCGGACACATACTTTGATCAGAAAGAAGGTTGGAATGATGGACTTGTGGTTTACGGAGAAGCAGACTCCCTCTTTCGGCATTACAGCAAAAATCAAACAAACCTACGTCTCTGAGAAAACAGATTTTCAGGATCTGGCTATGATCGAGACTGAGGAATTCGGCAATATGCTTGTTCTGGATGGCATGGTGATGACAACGGTTAAGGATGAATTTGTGTATCACGAAATGGTAGCACATCCGGCCTTGAATACACATCCGAATCCGAAAAAAGTTTTGGTTGTGGGCGGTGGCGATGGCGGCGTTATTCGTGAGGTTATCAAGCACCCTGAAGTGGAGAAGGCTGTATTGGTTGAGATCGACGGTAAGGTGATTGAATATTCCAAAAAATATTTGCCTGAAATCGCAGGAAAGCTGGACGAGCCTAATGTAGAAGTGCTGGTCAATGACGGATACATGCACATTATTGAACACAAAAATGAATACGACGTCATTATGGTCGATTCGACGGAGCCGGTAGGTCCGGCAGCCCCGCTGTTTGAGCGCGGGTTTTACCAAGGTATTTTTGAAGCGTTGAAGGAAGACGGCATTTTCGTTGCGCAAACGGATAATCCTTGGTTCAAGGCAGACCTGATTCAGAAGGTCAACAAAGATGTGAAGGAAATTTTCCCGATTGTGCGTGTGTATGGTGCGAACATTCCGACCTATCCGAGCGGTCTTTGGACATTCACGTTGGGTAGTAAGAAGTATGATCCGCTCGAAGTAGACGAGACCCGAATTCCAGAGATGGACACCCGATATTACAGTCCGCGTCTACACAAAGCGGCGTTTGTATTACCTAAATTTGTGGAAGATTTAACGAAGTAAACATTTTAAGAAGCGCCTTAGTGGTCTTTATTGCCTGTTTTTGGGTGAGAAAGAGCGCTATAGGCGCTTTTTTGTGTTGGATAAGATTTGGAAAAGGCTATGAAAGCATACTGGACACCGGATTTCCTTTTAAGATAAAAGAAGGAAATTTAAGGGTGTACGTAGAATATACAAAAAACCAGACAATTAACAGATTTGTAATATCAACAAGGGAGGTTTGGTTATGGAAATACATAAATTGGCGATGTACCAAAGAGGGGGAAACTTTTTTGATCAGACGCTCTTTTTATTACCTGTGGGGGTCTCAGACGATCTCCAACGTAGCAGATATCATCTACATGTTGAGTGTAGTGGTATTGGTGTTCAGTTCAAGTAATTCCTTAATGACGACTATTTTAATCCCGTTGTTCCGATTGTCTGCCCAAGTGCTTAGTGGGCTCGTTGCACCGATCGTCCTCGGCCGATTTCGGCTGACGCGCGTGTTGCTATTTTCCCAGTTTGGGCAGTTTGTCATTTTTACGCTGCTGCTGCTTTATTTGTGGATCGTACCGGAGCAGAGGTCGTTTCTATTTATTTTTGTGATGGTGTTTGGTATGTCTTTTCTGGATGGCTGGACAAATCCTGCGCGTAATGCGCTTGTACCCCGTTTGGCTACGGGTGAAGGGCTAATGCGGGCCAACGGCATGGTAGCGGTCAGTGATCAGGTGGTCAGGTGTGCAGGCTGGGCGTTGAGCGGAATTATTGTGGCTTGGCTGGGTTCCCTGAATACGCTTGTGATCGCATCCGGTTGTTATCTCGTAGCTGTAACTGTCACGTCCTTCGTCCGCGATCCACTGGATCAGAAGGAATTAAGTCTTGAAGCTTCGGATTCCTCAACAAATCTAGTAGAACCTGCAAAGGGAAAGGAAAAAGGCTCCCATTGGAAAGAGCTTGGGGAAGGCTGGAAAATCATTTGGCACAACCGTCGTATTCGTTCTCTGATGATCGTCGATAGTGTGGATAGTATTGGGGGAGTCTCCTGGCTCGGCGTATTTATTTTGGCGTACGTCAGTCAAGTGCTGCATCGGGATGCAAGCTGGTGGGGCTTTATGAATGCGTCCTTTTTCTCGGGCACGATCTTGGGTGGATTGATTGTCGTTGGCTTGGTCAAGCGATTGCAAAAGAACAGCTTTTTGTACATGCTCGGAGCGTTGCTGGTGTATGTACTGATTACAATTGTATTTGCGCTGAATAGAATCCCCGTTGCTGCGCTTATTCTGTTTGCTGTATCAGGCTTACCTGTTCAAATGGCTGGGATTATTCGCCGCACCTTGCTGCAAACCAGTGCACCGGCAGCCCAGCTACCCAAAGTGATGGCGGGAATTGATGTGCTTACAAATCTCGCTTTCGGCCTGTCCTTGTTATTCATGGGCTGGTATGCAGACCGTTTTGGTATGGTGCAGGTGTATTTGTTGGCTGCGATTATGACGACCATTGCTATCTTGATCGGCTGGTTGTATCGCAGGGATTTTCAGGAAAGTGAGCAAATGGACCATCCAACCGCTACGGGCGCTGGGATTTAAAATTGGGGTTCTCGTTAGGCGTGACATCATTCATTGGATGACTACATAATTAAATGCAGTTGTAAAAGTGAACGTGACGATTGGGGAGAATAAAAGCCTGCAATTCTCCTCAATTTTACAGGAACACCACTGGAATAACGTTGACGGTGGTGTTCCTTTTATAACTATTAAATTAATTGGTATATCTGTTGAGCAGTATGTGCCATTCCTAATATCAGGTCCGTTTGCTCGAGAGGTATGTTTTGACGGCAGGAGGAGTGTAATTTGTAAATTGCCGTAGGATTCCTTGCGGAGTAGTATCCGTAATTACCATCGCACGATATTTTTCCTGCATAAATTGTTCCTCAGCCATACGATCAAACAAGGAAATAAGAGGATCGTAATAATGGTTAATGTTTAAAAGACCGCATGGCTTTTCATGCAAGCCTAATTGTGCCCATGTGAAGATTTCAAAGTATTCTTCCATTGTACCTGGGCCACCTGGTAAAACAATGAATCCGTCCGCAATCTCTGCCATTTTAGATTTTCGTTCGTGCATGGAATCAACAATGATTAATTCGCTCAGGCCATTATGTGCAATTTCACGGCTTTGCAAAAAGTGAGGGAGCACACCGATGACGCGACCTCCTGCATGAAGTGCAGCGTCAGCCACTGCACCCATTAAACCAACACTTGCTCCTCCATAAACCAGGCTTATTTCCTGTTCGGCAAGTGCTTTGCCCAGAGCAACAGCGTGCTCTCGATAAATCTCAGACGCTCCATTACTGGAACCGCAAAAAACAGCAAGGCTTTTCATATGAGATTCTCCTTTATGTATATCTTTTTGCAAGTTTTTGCTGGTGTGTTCGAAATATATCCTCCAAGGTGATGTCATACTTGTTGGCGATCACGATGAGATTACCCAGTACGTCTCCAAGTTCTTCAGTTAAATGGTCCTTGTTCTCCTCGAATGAACCATCGATCTCATCAGGCCGGTCTCTGCCGATCTCCAGGGCGCGAATAGCTCTCGCAACCTCCCCGGTTTCCTCTGCCAGGAAACCAATTCGGACGAAGATATCCAAATCCGACCAGTGTCTCTCCTGATAATATTGCTTGACCCACTTTTGAAATTCATTAATATCCATATTCAGCCTCCCAACTGAAACCCATGCATAGGTGTTGGCTATACACAAACCATAAGGTTTAGATGAAACAGAAACATTTGTTCGTGTTGTATTATATAATATAAGGGGGGGATTTATCAAAGAAAAATTTAAAAAGCCGTTTGCTTAAAAAGCAACCGACTTTTTAAAAGAACGTTGACCTTAATGATGCGACCGTATCCGGTCAGTCTTTTAAGCCGTAGTGAACTGGCTGTTATAGAGCGAGGCATAATGGCCGCCGCTTGCAAGCAGTCCCTCATGGGTACCGCTTTCGACGACATCGCCGTTTTTCATGTATAAAATCAAATCCGCTTCGCGGATGGTCGATAGTCTGTGGGCGATCACAAAGCTGGTGCGCCCAGCAATCATTTTCATAAATGCTTTTTGGATACGCGCTTCTGTCAGGGTGTCTATGCTGCTGGTCGCTTCATCCAGGATCAGCATAGGTGGATCGACCAGGATCACCCTCGCGATGGTAAGCAGCTGTTTTTGGCCTTGCGACAGGCTATCGCCCGATCCGCTGATGACCGTATCATAGCCATGAGGCAGTCGTTTGATGAAACTATGCGCATTGGCAGCTGTTGCAGCCGCGATGACTTCTTCGTCTGTAGCCTCCGGCTTCCCGTAAGCGATATTGTCCCGAATGGTCCCGCTGAACAGCCAAGTATCTTGAAGTACCATACCAAAGTTAGTCCGCAGGCTGTCCCGGCTCATGTCGTTGATATTCACCCCGTCGATGGATATCGAGCCGCTGTCCACATCGTAAAACCGCATGAGCAGATTGACGAGTGTGGTTTTACCAGCTCCGGTCTGCCCGACAATGGCCACACGAGTGCCTGGCTTAACCTCCAGACTAAAGTTCGTAATGAGCGTACGTTCCGGGTTATAGGAGAATTTGACATGATCAAAAAGAATCGTGCCTTTGCTGCGCTCCAGCTGTACGGCGTTCGATTTTTCCGACTGCTCAGGCGGTGAGTCTAAAATCGAAAATATGCGCTGAGCAGAAGCCGTAGCTGCCTGGAACTGGGTCAGCACACCCGTAATTTCATTAAAAGGCTTGGCGAACAAATTGGTATAAATCAGAAAGCTCGACAATCCGCCTATCGAGATCCCACCCAAAATAATGGAGATACAGCCAATCATGGCGGTGACTGAAAAAGTCATGTTGTTCACCAATCGGGTAGAGGGGTTGGACAATGATCCGTAAAACTGCGATTTCACCCCGGCTTGATACAATTGTTCGTTTCTGGCGGAAAATTCCTCAAGCGAGCGGTTTTCATAATGAAAAGCGGTAACTACCCGTTGTCCGCCGATCATTTCTTCCACATAACCGTTCAGGCTTCCTAAAATTTTGGCCTGTTCGCGGAACATACGCTGCGATCTTGTGGTAATGAACCGTGCTACGCCATATGTGATCGGGGCAGACACCAATACGACCAACGTCATGATCGGACTGATATACAGCATGAGTGCAATGGAGCCTATAATCGTAATAATCCCGGTAATCAATGTGGAAAAGCCTTGCAGTAATCCATCCGACACAGCATCCATATCGTTCACAAAACGACTAATGCTGTCTCCTTGTGGATGAGTGTCATGAAAGCTTAACGGAAGGATATTAAAATGATCAAATAACTCCCGCCGCATATCATTTACGGTCTGAAAAGCAATACGGTTCGTCAAATACGTGAGCAGCCAGCTAAACAGACTACCTACAACATATACAATGCCTAATCCAGCTAGAATCTGTGCAATACCTTTAAAATCCACTGATCCCTTATCCACCATGTGGTCGATAGCTTGACCAATCATGTAGGGTCCGATCAGACTGGCAAGCACGCTGAGAATCGCACTGACGATGACCCAACATGTTGTTGTTTTATATTGACCCACATAGGTTAACAATCTTCTCCAGGTTTCCTTGCCACTCATTGGTCTACCTCCTGCGTTGAGAGCTGGGAATGATTAATTTCTTGATATACTTCTGAGCTGCTCATCAACTGTTCATGTGTGCCGATACCGACAATCCGTCCCTCATCAAACACAATGATTTTATCAGCATGCTGTACGCTGCTTACTCGTTGCGAGACCAGCAGGACGGTCATGCTGGTGCTATTTTCCCGTAACGATTTACGGAGGGCGGCGTCGGTTGCAAAATCAAGTGCGCTTGAGGAGTCATCCAAAATGAGAATTTGCGGATTGCCGACAATAGCTCGGGCAATGGTAAGTCGCTGCTTTTGTCCTCCTGACAAATTAAGCCCCCCTCGGGTGATCGGAGCATCGAATTTCTCCGGCAGGTTGGAAATGAACTCATCCGCTTGCGCGATTGCTGCGGCTTGAGCGACTTCCTCGTCGGTGGCGTGTTCATGCCCCCAACGGATATTATCCGCTATAGTACCAGTGAACAGTAGCGCCTTCTGAGGGACAATTCCGATTTTCTGCCGCAATTGCTCGAGCTTATATTGCCGAACGTCGATGCCATCAACCTGCACACGACCCTCTACCGCATCATAGAAGCGGGGAATAAGATTCACAAAGGTGGATTTCCCAGAACCTGTTCCTCCGATGATGCCGACCGTTTCACCGGGATAGATGTTTACCACTACATCGCTAAGTGCCAGTTGCCCTGTCGTATTGTATCCAAAGGAAACATGATCAAAAGAGATGGCTGGTACAGCGCCATGCTCAGTTGTTCCCTCCCTGTCTATAGGTGTAGAAGTAGCAGCAGTGTCGGAAATCGAAGCTTGCGTGTCTAGGACCTCCTGAATCCGCGCTGCTGAAGTGGCAGCCTTGGTGAACAAAATAATTAAATTGGTCACCACAATCAGAGCCAGTAAAATTTGCGTAATGTAATTAATAAAGGCAATAATCTCCCCTTGTGTAAGAGATCCATATTGGATATGGATGCCGCCGATCCACAGGATTGCAATAATAGCTCCGTTTACCACCAGCAAGGTGGCAGGGCTTAGCAAAGCAGAAATACGTCCGACACGAATAGCGGTCTGAGTCAGGTCATCTGAGGCGGCATTGAACTTTACTCGTTCAGCTCCTCTTTTGGCAAATGCACGTATGACCCGTACACCTGTAAGATTTTCGCTAAGTACCAGAGCGATTTTATCGAGTTTTTTCTGGTATAGCCGGTACAGTGGAGAAGCCTTCGTAATGACTACATACAGAATCAAAGCCAGAATCGGTGTAGCCGCCAACAGCACCAAAGCAAGGCGGAAGTCCAGAATCATGGACATGATAATCGCCCCGATACAAATAAAAGGAGCACGAATGACCAAACGAATCAACATCGCTACAGCTGTTTGCAGCTGATTGACATCATTCGTAATCCGGTTGATGAGCGAGGGTGTACCGAATTTATCGAGATCAGCATAAGAAAACGAAGAAATATGCTTAAACATCGTATTGCGCAGCGTAGTTCCGAATCCTTGAGAGGCACGAGCTGCGTAAAACTGACACACTAATGAACTGCCAAAGCCCAGTATAGTCATGAGTAACATCAAAAGACCCATCTGCCAAACATAATGGGTGTCTCCTTTACCTACGCCATGATTGATCATTAAAGCAACCATAGTAGGTAGCAATAGTTCCAAGATGGCCTCAATCAATTTAAACAGAGGCCCAAGAATCGTTTCCTTTTTATAGGGTTTCAAAAAAACAGCAAATTTCAGCAAATAAACCATCACCTAACCTAAATAATGTATATAGCCTCATGCCGCAATAGCATAACTGAATTTGATTATGGCACATCCCCAACCATATGAATAATATTTAATATATATTAGAGGTATAGGTTTTACATATATCAGTACCGGAGGTCCATAAGGATGGAATTGAGACATCTCAAGTATTTTTTGGCGATCGCAGAGGCCGGACAGATTACAGCGGCAGCCAAAAAGCTGCAAATCGCGCAGCCTCCTTTAAGTCAGCAGCTCATGCAGCTAGAGGAAGAGCTTGGTGTAAAGCTCGTGCATCGAGGCTCACGAAGTATCCAGTTGACGGAGGCCGGCATCATTTTACAGAACAGGGCCAAGCAGATCTTGGAGCTGACAGATGCCACAACAAGAGAAATAAACGATTTTGCCTTGGGGATGAAGGGTACGCTCACCATTGGAACGGTCTCTTCTTCCGGCGCAGCCCTGATGAAAGACAGGCTTTCCGAATTTCATAAAACCTATGCGGGTGTAAAATTCGAAATTCATGAGGGAAATACCTTCATGATTCTCGATCTTTTGAACAAAGGAATTGTAGAGGTCGGTATCGTCAGAACCCCTTTTAATACCACCGATTTAGGGTGCAGATATGCGTCCTCCGAGCCGATGATAGCAGTGATGACAGAAGAACATGACTGGGACCCCGAACAGAAGACCATCCCGTTGTCTGATTTGAAAAACAGGCCGCTCATCGTATATCGCCGCTTTGAACAATTGATCCACGACACTTGTATGAAGTATGGCTTTGAGCCGAATTTCTTTTGTAAAAACGATGATGCTCGCACCACGCTTCACTGGGCTAATGAAGGGCTGGGGATCGGTATGATTTCGCGGTCTGCGTTGTCACTCGGAAGCAATAACCAATTAATCGTTAAGGAAATTATGTGTGAGGAATTGCATACGCGTGTGGCGGCTGTCTGGCTGAAGGATAAATACATGTCTTCTCTAGCCTCTCGATTCATCGAAAGTTTTAGCCAAGCCTCCGATGGAGCTGACTTAAGGTAGCTGAATTTTTTGGATGAAAGCATCTTTTTGTAAAAACTCATTTGAATTGCAATCGGGAACTGGATATAGTAGTACAGTAGGATAGCAATAGAATGGAGTTTGAATACATGCCACATAATGCAAAGGTCCGAATCCGTCTTCATAGTCACCATGACGGAGAAGATGTGGTACAGGAACTTCCCGGAGAAGCGATCGTGCGTGGGAAGCATCTATATATAAGGTACGATGAGCCGCAAGAAAGTCCTGAGGGCGGTACGACACGGAACACAGTCAAAATCGGACCGGATGAGCTAAAGCTGATTCGTCACGGTGAGGTACAATCAGAGCAGTCGTTTGCGCTGGGACGCAGGTTGCCTGGATTTTACCGCTCGCCTTATTTAAACCTGAACATGTCTGCGCATACGCAGAAGCTCGATATTCGGATGGATGGATTCACCGGACATGTGAGCTGGACCTATGATCTGTACGTATTTGAGGATTTCTCGGGGCATTTTGCCATCAGTTTGCATATACAGGAGGAGCAATAATCATGACAAGCAATCCACTGGAACTTATTAATCAAAAGGTGACCTCAGCAATTGAGGCGGCGGTGCTGGCTACCGGAATCGTGAGCCGCGAAGAGCTGCCGACCATTACGCTGGAGGTACCGAAGGACAAGTCACACGGTGATTTGGCCACCAACGCCGCGATGCAGCTCACCCGCATTGCGAAGAAGAACCCACGGCAAATTGCTGAAGATTTGATCGCGAATATGGATTTAGCTTCTGCTTCTATTGAAAGTGCGGAAATCGCTGGACCGGGCTTTATTAACTTCCGCCTGAACAAGAGCTACCTTTATGCTGTTATTGGACAGGTGCAGGAGCAGGGGGTAGATTACGGGCGTATACAGGAAGGTGCGGGCAAAAAGGTGCAAATCGAGTTTGTTAGCGCCAATCCGACGGGTAGCCTTCACTTAGGCCATGCACGTGGTGCAGCCGTAGGGGATGCTCTTTGCAACGTGCTTGATTTTGCTGGATACAAAGTAACTCGTGAATACTACATTAATGATGCGGGTAACCAGATTTACAACATGAGCCGTTCTATTGAAGCGCGTTATTTGCAGGAGCTGGGACAGCCTGCGGAGATGCCGGAGGATGGTTACCATGGTGAGGATATCATCGGGTTTGCCAAGGAACTGGTGGCAGAAAAGGGCGATTCTCTGTTGTCTATGGAACCGGGAGATCGCGCTGCTTATTTCCGTGACTACGGTCTGGAAAAGGAACTGAACAAGATCAAGCGCGATCTGGAGCTGTTCCGTGTACCTTTTGACTCCTGGTTCAGCGAAACGTCGCTGTATGAAAACGGTGAAGTGCTTAAAGCGCTGAATGAGTTGCGTGACCGTGAGGAGATTTACGAGAAGGACGGAGCTACATGGCTGAATACGACCAAGTACGGTGACGATAAAGACCGTGTCTTGATCAAAAATGACGGTACATATACGTACCTAACCCCAGATATCGCTTACCATCGCGATAAATATGCTCGTGGGTATGACACGATCATCAACATTTGGGGAGCGGATCACCACGGCTACATTCCACGGATGAAGGCAGCAATGGAAGCACTGGGCAATGATCCAGATAAGCTTAAAGTGCTGATTGCCCAAATGGTCAGCTTGTTCCAAAATGGGGAAAAAGTAAAAATGTCCAAACGTACCGGCAAGGCCGTGACGATGGAAGATCTGATGGAAGAAGTGGGTGTAGACGCGATCCGTTACTTCTTCACTATGCGCAGCATGGATTCGCACCTGGATTTTGACATGGATTTGGCGATTTCCACTTCCAATGAGAATCCAGTATTCTACGTACAATATGCGCACGCACGTGCATGCAGCGTATATCGTCAAGCCGAAGAGCAAGGTATTGCTGTGCTACCGTTGGCAGAAGTTGACTTGTCCAAGCTGACGGCCGAGCATGAATACGATCTGTTACGCAAAATCGGCGAGCTGCCGGAAGAAGTATCGGTGGCGGCTGCAAACTTTGCACCACACCGTATGATTCGCTATGTCTATGAGCTGGCTTCATTGTTCCACAGCTACTATAAGGCAGAGCGCGTTATCACAGAGGATGCCGCTCAAACGCAGGCACGCTTGGCATTGTTTGGTGCGGTGCGCACGACCATTGCCAACGTACTGAAGCTGGTGGGCGTGTCTGCACCGGAACGTATGTAAGCAAACAACTTTAACATCATGACCTTGTAGTCATATAAATAATAATAAAAGGAACCGTTCGTATCACCCTCAACAGGGTGCCCCTCGGTTCCTTTTTATGTTGGATTAGCTTAGTAGCGTTCCAGTACCAAATTCGTTTTCAGGGAATCCGCGGGAACCAGCCATCCTTTGGATTGCAGCAGGTTCATCAGCTTGGTGCGGTTGCTGGCGGCAACACTGTAATCCGAGGTTTTGAAGGAGATTTCGATAATATTTTCTATACCTGATCCGTTTGCGCTGCGAATAGGCCATACTTCAACGTCGGCATCCAATCCCTGAAAGCTACCCTCGTATTTACTGACCTGTACAGGACCGCGTACTCTGGAGTTTGCCAAGGTTTGTTTACCCCAATTGCTGTTTTTCCAGTTTTGCAGCTTGCCCGGAAGATTATCCTGCAATTGCTTTAATGCTTGATCTGGGGAAGGCAGAGCCAATCCTTTGGAGGCGTTTGTTTTTTTATCATTGGAAAAGCTTAGTGTTTGCTTGCTGTATCCCCAATCCACCTCAGCCTCATAATTATCATCAGATGCGCTGAACCCTTCTTTATTCGCTTGGGTGAGCGCCGCGTCAATATTTCCATTTGTGACCGTATAGCGCTTTTTGTAGGTTAATTCATAATTCTTTTTGTCCTCTTTTTTACGAAATCTCACGTTCCAGCCCTCGTCATTCAATTGCAATGAATTTGTATCAAAATACTCGACGCTCAATCGTTGTGCATCTTCGCTAATTTGAAACTCGTTCACGATGCCACTATTTAATGAGCCATCCGCATTGAGGACCTGAGCCGTATCCAGTAGCAGCTTCACCTCATAGCTTGGTGTGGCATTGGCGGCGGCTTGTACCGGCTCTGCTCCTTTCCATCCTGTTACGAGCAGCACTGCACTTAGAGTTACTACCGACATCAATTTGGTGATACGAAGGCCTGTTTTCATTTCATCCTCTCCTGTTCGTCCGAATAGGTTACACGCTACACTTTACGGGTGTATTGTCAGTCGTATGTCAAAGCAAGAGGGTACTCCGGTTAAAAAATTACATAATTTCTATATGACAGGTAAGATTTAATCTTGGTTCCATGAACAATATTCGGTGAATCTGTGAATGAGCGCCGAGCGATGGCGGTCTTTGTTGCTGACCATATAGATGTACCGCTCAACAGACTGCCCCGGAATAGGTCTTACAACCAGTAAGCCCCGCTCAACCTCTGACTGAACGGCAATGCGAGAGACAAAGGAGATGTGTTCTCCCAGCATAACCGCCTGTTTGATGGCTTCCAGTGAATCCAGCTCCAGATAGGAAGGAAGTCGCCGACTCCCACGCTCCAGCCATTTGTCGGTCACGTGGCGTGTGCTGGATTCCTTGCCATGTAATACGAAGGAGGAAGAAGCGATCAGCTCGGGTGTCAAATCGGTTTCGTTGGCGAGCGGATGAATGGGTGAGCAGATGAGCATCAGTTCATCTTCGCCCAAGGATTCGGAGAGTAGTGTTGGGGATTGAAACGGCTCTGCCGAAATGATGCCAAGGTCAATTTCGTGGCGGGCAAGCATGTCCTTGATCACGGGCGCTGTTTTCACAGACAAGGCGATGTGAATGCCCGGATGCTCACGGGCAAAGCGGTGCAGCACAGCAGGAAGCAGGTAGGTAGCGGGTACATAGCTTGCGCCAATACGTATACTTCCCCGCTGGAGCGTATCGAATTCGCGGACGACTCGCTCAGCTTCAGCAGCCAGTGCATTAATTTTAGTGGCATAGTGCAGCAGCGCATTTCCAGCATCCGTCAGGATGATTTTGCCCATACGTGTGTCAAACAGCTTTACTCCGAATTCACGCTCCAGATTTTTCATATGAAAAGTAACGGTTGGTTGCTTTAGGCCAAGAAGCTCGGCGACCGTGGTAATTTTATGGTGCTTATTCAGCAGCTCTACAATATGTAACTTTAGAAGACTTAAGTTCACTTAGAATGCCTCGCTTTCAGGTTAATCGAACAATCATGCCTACTTCTTTGGGGAGCAGCATAAATCCCCTCTATATAGATTAAATCTATGAGTGTTAACACAATTCATTGAAATAATTAATTTTGTTTTAACTTTCCAATAACACAGGTTGCGAATTCAAGTTTTACACTGGGGTCAGTCAGAAGAACAGGCAGGTAATGCGATGAATCAGGATCTATATATTCACGGATTAAGTAAAACCTTCAGCCAAATAACAGCGCTGCATGAGACGAATCTGGTAGTACGACGGGGCAAATTCACAACACTGCTCGGACCGTCCGGCTGTGGGAAAACAACGCTCCTGCGCTTGATTGCTGGTCTGGAGATACCGGATACCGGCACAATCATGATGGGAGAGGAAATTCTTTTTTCGGCAGAACGCAAAAAGGATATTCCCGCCCATCTCCGCCACTTTGGCATGGTCTTTCAGGATTTCGCGTTATGGCCGCATATGACAGTGTTTGAAAATGTGGCCTTCGGCCTGCGTGCGGGCAAGCGAGGGAAAGGGTTCGCCAGCGTACGAGACAAGGAACTGCGGATCGTGGTGCTGGAGGCGCTCGATATGGTCAGATTGTCAGGGATGGAGGATCGGTATCCTCATCAGCTGTCCGGTGGTCAGCAGCAGCGGGTTGCCTTTGCAAGAGCGGTTGCTATCCGGCCTCGACTTGTTTTGTTCGACGAGCCGCTCAGTGCGCTGGATGCGGTGCTACGGGAGGAGATGCGCATTGAGATGCTATCGCTTGTGCGCGATCTGGGGCTGACCGCCCTATATGTTACCCATGATCAGATCGAGGCCATGTCCATGTCTGATGAAGTAGTTGTTATGAAAAGTGGACATATTTTGCAGACCGGAACACCAGAGGTGATCTACGGTTGCCCAGCTCATCCAGAGGTGGCGAGGTTTATTGGCAAATCCAACTGGCTGGAGTCGGAACGGACACTATTCCGTCCTGAACATGTCCGTTGGGAACAGGAGCAAGCGGATCAGCATGCTTTTACAGTAGAGATCCTGCATGTCAGCTATGTCGGCGATCGTTATGAAATTCGTATACTAGCCGAGAACGGCGAGCAATGGACTGCATATCATTCCATCCGCTTGCCCATAGGTCAACAAATGCACATTTGGGTATCACCGCAACACATCCACCAACTTGAAGCATAGGGAAAAGGGGTAAATATAAGATGATGAATAGGCATGTTTTTCGTACAGGATGGAAAAAAGGGACGATGCTCGCATTAACATTGACTTTTGGACTCGCTGTGGCGGGTTGCGGAACAGCAACGCCATCCAAGGACGGGGCGCCAGCTAATGGATCAGCAGGACAAGCGGAGGCAGCATCCACCGATCAGAAGCTGGTGGTCTACAGCGCAGGCCCGGATGGACTGGCGAAAAAGCTGGTAGCAGGGTATGAGGCGCAGAGCGGAGTTAAGGTAGAGTTGTTCCAGGGAACGACAGGAAAAATTTTGGCCCGCATGGAAGCCGAGAAGACGAATCCGGTAGCGGACGTGGTTGTGCTGGCATCGCTTCCGTCTGTACAAGGCTTGAAAAAGGAGGGACTTACGCTGCCTTACCTGGATGCCAAGAACGCAGACAAGCTAAACCCAGACTGGTCCGATAAGGAGGGCAACTACTTCAGTACCAGTGCTTCTGCTCTGGGCATTGCGTATAACACGAAGCTGGTGAAAACACCACCAACTTCATGGGCTGATTTGGCGAAGCCTGAGTACAAGGATCAGGTTAATATTCCCGATCCATCCCTGTCCGGCTCAGCGTTGGATTTTATGACAGGCTATCTGAGCGCCAAGGGCGATGGAGGCTGGACGTTGTTCGAGCAGTACAAGGCTAACGGTGTTGCTATGGCTGGTGCCAATCAGGAAGCGCTGGACCCCGTGATTACCGGAGCTAAAGGTATAGTCGTCGCTGCGGTCGATTACATGACCTACAAGGCAAAAGCCAAAGGCGAGCCGATTGACATCGTCTATCCGACAGAGGGAACAGTCATCAGCCCACGTCCTGCCGCAATTCTCAAGTCAACGCAGCATGAGCAGAATGCGAAGGCATTCATTGACTATCTGTTGTCGGACGAGGCACAGAAACTAGTAGCAGATGCCTCCTTACTCCCGGGCCGCACGGATGTCAAAGCCGACAAGCGTGCCAACCTGGACGAGATTCCATTGTTGAAAACCAATTGGGAGTGGATGGGTGAGCACGGATCAGACGTGACGGAGAAGTTCACGCAAATGTTCAAGTAAGCCGATGGGAGGCTTATCCGTTAAACACATCAGAGCGTGGTGTCTGACGCTGGCTCTGATCGCGCTTCTTTTCCTGATTGTGATGCCGTTGCTGCAAATCTTTATCCAAAGTGTGTATGTTGATGAAAAATTTCAATGGGATGCGCCTTTTCGAACGTTAGCTGCTTCACCATTTGCGGGAGTGCTATTCAGCTCGATTTGGCTAGGCATCTGTGTGATTGCAGGAACGACGGTACTTGCGCTTCCGCTAGCATGGATCATGTCCAACACTCGTCTTGCACACTGGCGCTGGTTGGATGTCGTGTTGCTGATTCCGTTTATGACCCCGCCCTATATCGGTTCCATGGGCTGGATTCTGTTCATGCAAAAAAACGGATATCTGGAGCAGTTGTTCCCGGACCTGCATTTCTTAACGCCGTCCTTCTTCAGCCTTGGTGGCATGGTGATGATCATGAGCCTGCATCTGTTTCCATTCCTGTACCTGCTGCTGCGCGGGGCGCTGGTGAGGATTGGCGGGAGCCTGGAAGAGGCGGGTGCCGTAATGGGCGGCGGCTTTCTGTACAGATTCCGTCGAATCATTTTACCGCTGCTGCTTTCAGCTTACGGAATGGGCGCGTTGCTCATTTTCGTTAAAACGATTGCCGAGTTTGGCACCCCTGCTACCTTTGGGCGACGTATCGGGTATGAGGTCATGACTTCGGAAATTCACAAATATATTTCCAGCTGGCCCATAGATTTTGGCAAAGCGACGTCAATGGCCTCGGTGCTGTTAATCGCCTGTCTGCTCATGTGGTATGCGCAATCGGTGATCAACCGAAAGTTTACGTACAGGCTGGTAGGTGGTAAAGGTTCGCGTCCGTCCCGTCTTCGTATATCCGGCTGGACTACGGGGCTGAGTGTTGCATACATTCTATTGTTGCTCATTGCGTCCATTGGCATTCCTTATTTTTCAATTCTTTCAGCCTCGACGATGAAGCTGAGGGGAATTGGGCTCGCCTGGGATAATTTGACGCTCGACTCTTACAAGGAACTGCTGTCTTGGGGATCAGAGAGCATGGAGGCGCTCCTGAACAGCGTATTTCTCTCTTTGGGCGCTTCGACGCTTGCTGTGGTGCTGGGCACTTGGTTTGCGCTTGTCATTGGCGGCTCACGCATAAGAATCCAACGGACGGTTGATGCATTTAGCTTGCTTCCGAATACGGTGCCGGGAATTGTTATGGTGGTCGGCCTGATTTTGTGGTGGAACTCACCATGGATGCCGATCCCTTTGTATAACACATACGGCATGGTCATTCTGACGTATGTTATCTTGTTTGTTCCTTATACGGTGCAGTATGTCAAAAGCGCCTTTACGCAGGTGGACACTGGTCTTTTTCAGGCGGGACAGGTATTTGGCGGGCGACCGTCTTACATATTCCGCCGGATTGTGCTGCCGCTGATTGTACCGGGAATGCTCGCTGGTTGGATGATGACATTTACCATTGCTTCACGCGAGCTGGTAGGATCGTTGCTGATTTTGCCGCCATCCGTTCAGACGTCTGCAACCTACATATTTGCACAATTTGAGCAGGGACAGGTGTCACTTGGGATGGCGATGGCCGTCATATCGGTCGGAATGACCACACTGCTGCTGATCTTAATGGAAAGCTTAAACTCGCAAAGAAAGTGGAAATGATCATGACCAAGCTTAGGATTTGGGGAGGAGCGGGCGAACATGGCCGCTCCTGCTATGTTTTTGAAGGAACTCAGCATCGCGTCATGCTGGATTGTGGCGTGAAGAAGGAAGGAACCGGACAATATCCGATTTTTCCGCCGCAAAAGGCGGAGGGACTGACCACTGTATTGCTGTCTCATGCACATGAGGATCATTCCATGGCGCTCCCCTTACTGTACAAGTATGGATACCAGGGGGAGGTCTGGACGACCAAGGCCACCGCTGAGCAGCTAGGCTCCTATTTTCGCTCCTGGCATACTTATGTTGAATCGAGAGGAGCCGAATTGCCATACGACGTACAGGATATCCAATCCATTGCTTATCGCTATCTAGAAGATGAAGCGCCAGCAGGAGAATGGCTTGAGGCTTGTCCGGGTGTGAGAATCATGTGGGGACGCAGTGGACATTTGGCTGGTGCAGTGTGGTATGCGGTAGAAATGGAAGGGAAGCGGTTGTTTTTTTCTGGAGATTACAGCCGCGAATCTGAGCTTCTTGCTGCCGATGCGCCAGACTTGGGTGTTGGGGAGGGGCTGCATGACCTGCCTGAATGGAAGTCAGAGCCCAATCTAGCGGACATATCCATTATGGACAATGCCTATGGCATGGATATAGACCCGCAGCCTGTTAAGCTGGAGCGGCTGAGGGTCGAGATGGAGCGGATATTATGGTCTGGTGGTCATGTGTTGTTGCCGGTGCCTGTCTTTGGCAGAGGACAGGACTTGATCGTATGGGCTAGCGAGCAATTCCCTGCACAGGCAATGATTGTAGAGCACGACATATGGCAGGGATTGAAACAGTTAAAACGCTGGAAAGAATGGCTACGTCCGGAAGCTCCAGCGCGAATAAAAAATGTGCTAAACAGTGACAGGGTCTTCGTGCCTCGTGATGCTGCGGAACGAGTGAGTCTGCTGGAACAGAACCCAACGGCTATTATCATAACAAGAGACGGCATGATGGATTCCCCACAGGCGCGCTGGTACTATCAGTATCTATCGGATAACCGCAACATGGGGGAGGGTAATGATAGCGGAGAAAGAATCAGCAACAGTGTTATATTGACCGGGCATGCTCCACATGGTTCTTTTGGCAAACATCTGTTGGAACGTGCAGATCAAAATGACAGCTGTGTAGCTCGGCATTTGATTTACAAGGTGCATCAGGGATTATCAGATGTGCGGCAAATGTTGAAGGAGCTGCCTAGCAAACAGGTTGTACTCGTTCATGCGCCAAAGCTGCAGACTGACCTGGTACGAGACGAGTTGATAAGAGCAGGAAATCGTGGGTGTGAAAGTCCTGCCAGAAAAGTTCATTCTTTGGAGCCGGGCGCTACACTAGAGGTTTAGCATCACATCATCATTTACTTCGTGCCCTCCTGCATCAATCGGAAGGCGTCGACTTCGCCAAGTTTGGTGGAGATAGAGCTGCGTCCAGCGCTTTTACGCAGGCGTAGCGGTGTGGCGGTACGCTTAAGCAGCGCTTTGATTTCTCCAGGCTCCAGTTCCGGTCTCAGTGAAAGGAGAAGTGCGATGCTTCCGGTCACATGGGAAGTAGCCATAGAGGTACCGCTCATTTCGTGATGCTTGCCATGGATCCAGGAGGAGGTGATCTTTTCGCCCGGTGCGTACACATCTACAAATTGCCCTCGGTTGCTGAAAGGTGCGATGCGTCTGTATTTGTCAGTAGCCCCCACTGAAATCGTCTGGGAATAGCGGGCTGGATAGTCAATACTTCGGCGCTTGCCCTCATTTCCCGAGGACGCTACAATCACGATGCCGTTATGATATGCTTTATTCACCATATCAAGTAGTGCCTTGCTGCGCGACTTCATACCAAAGCTCATATTGATGATATCGACACGATTTAATACACACCAGTCGATACCAAGAATGATATCGGAGACGTAGGCAGCTCCATTATGATCAAATGCTTTTACGGGATGAATTAAAGCCCGTGGTGCTACGCCGACCATACCTTCGTCATAGTTGGACGCCGCGATAGTTCCAGCAATATGAGTACCATGGCCATTATCGTCATAGGGTAGCATGGTTCGGTTAAGCAAATTAATACCTCTGGCGAGAGAATGACGAAGATCAGGATGTTGAAAATCCGCTCCTGTGTCAATCACACCGATTCTGACCCGATTCCCTGTCGAGGAAGGCCAAGCCTTGTATGCACGTACCTGTTTGACTCCCCATGGCATGTAAAGGTTCTTTTCTGCTTTTGGTATATGAGCAGTTTCAGCGTGGACCTTCATGCGGGTATCTTCTTCAACGGTAACACCGTTGTGATATTTGCCTAGCCTGTCTCCCCCTGAAAGCGGAGCGATTAAAGCGCGGATTAGTCGGGCCGGTTGTACTTGCCGTAATCCCGCAAGCTCGGGTTTCAGCTTCCTGAGATAGGACAGGCATTCCCGGTATTGGTGAGGCTTATCGAACGTGATGATCTGTTTGTTCCGTCCACTGCCGGACGGCTCCGAAATACCCTCATGCAAACGCTGCAAAAAATCCGGATAGTCCATTTGAGACGGTCCCCCTCCGATGAGCCATGCTGAGGTATTGTATGAGCAAGCGTCAGCTGCGGCATGGGAAACCTGCCCCTTTTTTATGGAAATAGGCCTGCTTGTCGTGTCAAAGTGACCGTGGACACATACGATACATGGAGGGCATAAGCTCTTGTGCAACAACTTTGGGGGGTTCTCCCGGAGCGGGTACAGTCGAAGACGGGGGGGACCCCGTCTTTTTATGTGTGCCGTCTTGTTTAGAGGGATATTACTGGAAATTATGACGATACCCATCTTTAACTTGCAATTTGCTTCCAAATAGGTTTTACTTAGTTTTGATAATGGATATGTTAGTATTGCATGTATCGTGTATGCTCTGAAACATGTTCTTGTGAATTACGTGTGAGAGGAAGTGTCCCTAGGTGAGTACCCCACTCAACTTGAAGATTGACCCGGAGAAAGTCCACGAGACTCCAATGGTGGATTTGGCATTTATGGTATTGAAAGCAGCCAATACTCCGTATTATTACCGTGACCTGATGAAGGAAGTCGCCAAATTGCGTGGCTTTTCCGACGAAGAAATTAATGACGTTATTGCTCAGCTATATACTGAAATCAACATTGACGGGCGTTTTGCCTGTGTCGGTACGAATCTGTGGGGCTTGAAACGTTGGTATCCGGTAGATAAATCCGAAGATGCCCTGACAGGAGCCAAGCGTCCTCGTATTATTAACGACGAAGACGATGACGATGAAGATGACTATCATGAGGAAGAAGAAACATACAACTCTGATGACGACTTCGATGCAGATAGCGAAGACGAGGATGGCGAAGATGAGCTGTTCGACGGAGAAGAAGATGATGATGATAGTGATGAAGACGTGGTTATAGACGATGAAGACCTCAGTGATGAGGAAGATTCAGAAGATGAAAATGACGATGAGTCGACGGAAGACGACGATTCGCTTCGTTAGGAAACAGGCTGTAAGGGGAGATGCGTTCTCCCCTTTTTCATGACCGTTTTCTTGAAAACCTCTTCTGATTTAAAGCTTTCAGGTGGATTCTCTCCAATCTGGTTCAATGGACAAATTAACACAGATAACTTCCTTGACAGCGGATTGGACACGGGGTAAACTATTGCTTGGGCTTATGATTGATTCACTTATATGTTTGCTTTTTGTATAAAAGTGCCCCGTACTACGGGAGTGCTTTTTTGTTTTTTATAGGGGTGTTTTCACTCATGAAAGAGGGCTAAGGGCGGCGGACATGGAAAATGATTCCGCTGCCTTCTTCATGGATGATAATCCGTGCAAACGGGTTACGATAACATCATAATGTCGCCTGAATTTTGCATCTTATCTAGGAGGGTTTTGAACAGTGACAAAGTATATTTTTGTGACAGGCGGGGTTGTGTCTTCCTTGGGCAAAGGGATTACGGCAGCTTCACTGGGGAGGCTTTTGAAGAACAGGGGACTGAAGGTAACGATTCAAAAATTTGATCCTTACCTGAATGTCGATCCGGGTACGATGAGTCCTTACCAGCACGGTGAAGTGTTTGTAACGGATGATGGTGCGGAAACGGACCTTGACTTGGGACACTATGAGCGCTTTATTGATATTAATCTGTCCAAGAACAGCAATGTCACAACAGGCAAGGTATATTCCAGCGTAATCAGCAAAGAACGTCGCGGAGAATATTTGGGCGGTACGGTGCAGGTTATCCCTCATATTACGAACGAAATCAAGGAGCGCGTGTACCGTGCAGGCCGTGAAGCAGGTTCGGACGTAATTATTACAGAAATCGGCGGTACTGTGGGCGATATTGAAAGCTTGCCATTTTTGGAAGCTATTCGTCAGCTCAAAAGCGAAGTTGGGCGCGAGAATGTAATGTACATTCACGTAACGCTCATTCCTTATATTAAAGCTGCTGGTGAGGTTAAAACCAAACCAACTCAGCACAGTGTAAAAGAATTGCGCAGCATCGGCATCCAACCGAATGTCATTGTTTGCCGTACAGAGCATGAACTGTCCTCCGATATGAAGGCAAAAATTGCATTATTCTGCGATATTGATGCGAATGCAGTGGTAGAATGCCGCGATGCATCAACCCTCTACGAGGTTCCGTTGAACCTGCGTGAAGAAGGCTTGGATGAAATCGTAGTTAACCACCTCAAGCTGACAACACCTGCACCAGATATGACCGAATGGGAAGGGTTAGTTGATCGAATCAGCAAGCTGGATAAAACGGTTGAGATTGCTATTGTTGGTAAATATGTTGCATTACATGATGCGTATTTAAGTGTGGTTGAATCACTTTCCCACGCTGGATTTGATGCGAATGCAGACGTAAAAATCCGTTGGGTGAACGCTGAAGAAGTGACGGACGAGAACGTAGCTGACATGCTGGGCGGCATTGGCGGCATTCTCGTACCGGGTGGCTTCGGCGATCGCGGAATTGAAGGCAAAATCAGTACCATCCGTTATGCACGGGAGCAAAAAATTCCGTTCTTCGGCATTTGTCTGGGTATGCAGGTATCTGTCATTGAGGTTGCCCGTTCCCTGGCTGGTCTCGAAGGAGCCAACAGTTCGGAAATTAACCCGGCTACGGATTATCCTGTCATCGACTTGCTTCCTGACCAAAAAGACATCGAAGATTTGGGCGGTACGATGCGTCTTGGCTTGTATCCATGCAAACTGGCGGAAGGTTCCTTGGCTTCGGCTTGTTACAACGACGAGCTGGTGTACGAAAGACACCGTCATCGGTACGAATTCAATAACGAATATCGTGAAGTTATTGAAAAAGCAGGTCTTCGTATTTCCGGTACTTCACCGGATGGACGCTTGGTGGAAATTGTGGAGCTCCCTGAGCATCCGTGGTTCCTGGCGGTACAGTTCCACCCAGAATTTACTTCCCGTCCGAATCGTCCGCAGCCTTTGTTCCGTGAATTTGTAAAGGCAGCATTGCAGCTTCAAGGTTAATGTTTGGGCTTGTAAGACCTCCTCAGGGAGGTCTTTTTTTATCCCATGCTTCCTGATTATGAAAGAATATTCCACAATTATGTATAAGAGCAGGATTTTCTTTTTGCAGGAGCGAATATAGTTTTAGGTATGGGACGGATATTGTACGTCATCGGACGCTGTTATGGCAATAGCTGCATGATCCTCGTTTTAAGATCTTAGGAGGTTAAAACATTGGAAAAGAAGAAAGTATTAATCGTCGATGACCAGAATGGAATACGGATTTTATTGATGGAAGTGTTCGGAAGTGAGGGTTATGAGACCTTTCAGGCGGCGAACGGAAAAATTGCACTTGAAATTGTTGAGAAGGAACCACCTGATCTGGTTCTGCTCGATATGAAAATTCCAGGTATGGACGGACTCGAAATTCTGAAGCATCTAAAAACCATGAATCCTGATATCAAGGTTATTATGATGACAGCATATGGAGAACTGGACATGATTAAAGAGGCGACGGAGCTAGGTGCGCTAATGCATTTTACCAAGCCCTTTGATATTGACGAAATGCGGATCGCTGTGAACAAACAACTCAGAGGTGATTAGGTGAGTCACTATGGTTGAGAACTCTGTTAACACAACAGGGTTTTTTGTTTGTGATTATGGGAAATACTGAAAGTAAATCCTCTCCTTATACAATTCTATGGAAAAACGGCGTCCTGGGCGTGATTTTTGTATGTGTTGATATGCAAAAGCTTGTTTAGTATTTAACATGGGTTGTGGTATAATAAGCCCGTATGTGATGTCGGCTAAAATATAGACAAACCCAAACACCTTTAGGAGGACTGTAACCATGCCATTGGTATCTATGAAAGACATGTTGAACAAAGCACTCGAAGGAAAATATGCAGTAGGTCAATACAACATTAATAACCTGGAGTGGACTCAAGCTATTTTGGGCGCTGCTGAAGAAGAAAAATCCCCAGTAATCTTGGGTGTTTCTGAAGGCGCAGCACGTCACATGGGCGGATTCTACACTGTTGTTAAAATGGTAGAAGGTCTTATTCATGACATGAAAATCACCGTTCCAGTTGCGATCCATTTGGACCACGGTTCCAGCTTTGAAAAATGTAAAGAAGCTATCGACGCTGGTTTCACATCCGTTATGATTGACGATTCCCACAGCCCGATCGACACAAACATTGCTACAACGAAAAAAGTGGTAGAATATGCTCATTCCAAAGGCGTTTCCGTTGAAGCTGAAGTTGGAATGGTTGGCGGTCAAGAGGATGATGTTGTCGGCGACGTAATGTACGCTAAGTTGGACGACTGTCTGCGTATCGTTAACGAAACAGGTATCGATACGCTGGCACCTGCACTGGGTTCCGTACACGGACCTTACAAAGGCGAGCCAAACCTCGGGTTCAAAGAAATGGAAGAGATCTGCAATGCAATCAAACTTCCACTCGTTCTGCACGGTGGTACTGGTATCCCAACACATGACATTAAAAAAGCAATCTCCCTGGGAACTTCCAAAATCAATGTAAACACTGAGAACCAAATCGTATTTGCGAAAGTGGTTCGTGAAGTGCTTGCTGAGAAACCGGATGCTTATGACCCACGTACATTCATCGCTCCAGGTCGTGAAGCGATTAAACAAACCGTTATCGGTAAAATTCGTGAGTTCGGTTCCAACAACAAAGCGTAATAATGAATCAACTGGTCGTGCTTCTGCACAGGCTAGATGCATTTTTTAGTTGTAACTGTAGTTCTACTGCACAAAATATTTAAATCTGTACAGTTGAATAGTTTGGTATGGAAAGCACACCGCTTAGCCGGTGTCTTTCCATTTTCACCACTAAAAAAGTTAAAAGTTTATGATTTGAGATTATTGTTTGAGTTTATTGTTTGACCGACTGCAAAACACGTAGGGGGACCCTCAAGCTTATGGAAAAATTGATGATCACCGGTGGACGGCCGCTTCAAGGTACAGTTTCCATCAGCGGTGCCAAAAACAGTGCCATCGCCTTGATTCCCGCAGCCATTCTGGCAGAGTCGGAAGTCATTTTGGACAATTTGCCACTGTTGAGTGATGTGGCGGTGTATTCCGAAATACTAGAGGAACTTGGTGCAACGGTTACCTGGGAAGGTAGCCAGATGAAAATAGATCCTTCCTCTATTAAATCCATTCCTATGCCGAATGGGCCTGTTAAGAAATTACGAGCCTCTTATTATATGATGGGAGCCATGCTGGGCAGATTCAAGGAAGCGATCATCGGTTTGCCAGGAGGGTGCAATTTCGAACCCCGGCCGATTGATCAGCATATCAAAGGTTTTGAAGCGTTGGGTGCCACGGTTACGAACGAGCACGGTGCTATTCATTTGCACGCCAAAGAACTGCGCGGAACCAAAATTTATTTGGATGTTAGCAGCGTAGGCGCTACCATTAATATTATGCTGGCGGCAGCACGTGCCAAAGGCGCCACAATTATTGAAAATGCGGCTAAAGAGCCTGAGATTATAGATGTAGCAACCCTTTTAAACTCCATGGGGGCCATTATTAAAGGCGCCGGTACGGAAACGATTCGAATTGAAGGTGTGTCGGAGCTGCATGGCTGCCGTCATTCGATCATACCTGACCGTATACAAGCGGGCACATATATGATTGCCGCTGCGGCAACCCGTGGAAATGTATTGATTGACAACGTAATTCCCAAACATATGGAGGCTCTCACTGCAAAAATGCAGGAAATGGGCATCGGCATCGAGGAATATGATGAAAGTATTCGCGTACTGGGTGCACCTTCCTATGAACATGTCGACGTTAAAGCCTTGATATACCCCGGATTCGCCACAGATTTACAATCTCCCATGACCAGCTTGCTTACCCAAGCACAGGGTGTCAGTGTATTGAGCGATTTTGTGTACAGCAATCGTTTTAAGCACGTTCCTGAGCTGGTGCGAATGGGGGCTAAAATTCGCGTAGAGGGTCGGTCCGCCATTATAGAGGGTGGTCAACTGAATGCAGCTAAAGTAAAAGCAGCAGATCTGCGCGCCGGAGCGGCCCTTGTCATTGCTGGACTTACAGTAAGCGAAGGCGTAACCGAGGTGACGGGTGTCGAGTACATTGACCGTGGTTATGATCACCTTGTCTCCAACCTGCGTCTTTTGGGCGCGGATGTATGGCGGCAAACTGAATAATTAAACCATGCAATTTTTTCGAACTCCCGGACGAAAGCAATAGAACGGGCAACACCTATGCAGCCGCTGCTTGATAAAAGATTGTGGTTCATACCTAACAATCTTTTATCGGAAAACCGGAATAATTCGGTATAATCCAGGCAGGTGGCTGCATAACTTTATTTGTTTTGGTTAAAATTATGTTAATGGTGTTTATGATATCATTGTCTATCATTTAGATGTATGAATGGACTTAATAATTGAATAGGTGGTTATTATATGGATCTGCAAATTTCCGATCTGGAAGAAATGAAGCTGACCGACCTGTACAAGCTGGCCAAGCAATACCAGATCCCGTACTACGGAACGCTCAAAAAGAAAGAATTAATTTTCGCCATCCTGCGCGCACAAGCTGAGAAGAGCGGATTGATGTTTATGCAGGGGGTTCTGGAAATCCTTCCCGAAGGTTACGGCTTTCTGAGGCCGATCAATTATCTCCCGAGTACCGAAGATATTTACATCTCTGCTTCACAAATCCGCAAGTTTGACTTGAGGACAGGCGATCTTGTTTCCGGTAAATGCCGAACGCCAAAAGAGAATGAACGATATTTTGGATTGCTTCAAGTTAACGCCGTCAATGGAAGAAGTCCTGAGCAAGCTGCTGAGCGGCTACATTTTCCTGCACTGACTCCACTGTATCCGCAAACCAAATTAGTCCTTGAAACTTCCCCCAACCATTTGTCTACGAGAATTATGGATGTACTGGCCCCTGTCGGACTTGGACAGCGCGGACTCATTGTAGCACCTCCCAAAGCTGGGAAGACGCTTCTCCTCAAAGAAATTGCCAATAGCATTTCTACCAACAATCCCGAGATCGAGCTTTTTGTCTTGTTGATTGATGAACGCCCCGAAGAAGTGACCGACATGCAGCGTTCTGTTAAAGGTGAAGTTGTGGCCTCTACATTTGACGAACTTCCTGAAAATCACATCAAAGTGGCAGAACTCGTGTTGGAGCGTGCACTGCGTCTCGTAGAACATAAAAAGGATGTTGTCATCCTGCTGGATAGCATCACACGTTTGGCTCGTGCGTACAATCTCGTTATCCCTCCTTCTGGTCGTACTTTGAGCGGGGGTATTGATCCGGCGGCATTTCACCGTCCAAAGCGCTTTTTTGGTGCGGCTCGGAATGTGGAGGAAGGCGGTAGCTTGACGATTCTTGCTACAGCGCTGATTGACACAGGATCACGCATGGACGATATCATCTATGAGGAGTTTAAAGGTACAGGCAACATGGAGCTGCATTTGGACCGCAAGCTGGCAGAACGTCGTATCTTTCCTGCGATTGATATTCGTCGTTCCGGCACACGCCGTGAGGAAGTGTTGTTGAATAAGGAAGAATTGGATACCATCTGGGCCATTCGTAAAAATATGACGGAAAGCCATGAATTTGTGGAAGGCTTCCTCAAAAAGCTGCGTAATAGCAAAACTAATGCTGAGTTTTTGGCTTCGTTTGATTTGACGGCACCTTCTTCCAGTGGCTCGCAAAGCAGTTCTGGTGGGCAACAACGGAGAACGGCGCGTTCTACCACAGCGTCAGTCCCGGCCACAACCAACTAAAACCCATCATGTATTTTATCTGTTCCGTAAGCACACAGTCGTTACCATTCATTTTGTTAATGGCGTAGGCTTAACGGAGCGAAAGGAGCTCCATAATGTATTTGGTGTATGCCGACGAAAAAGGCAATGTATATGATCATGCTTCTTTGTATGGGCTTGCCCGTAGTGCAGACATGATTGTTGAAATCATGGAGGATGAGCTTATTCCGTTACCGGAAGGAGCTACATTGGTAAGCCTACCCAGCACTCGCCCGGTCGGTATGAACCCTGAAACAGGGGAAATGGTTTCTCTTCCCGGAGATATGCAAGCAGTAGGGGCTTTATTGCCGCAAGGTTTTACACGCTTGTGCCTGCCGGGATATGTGAAGACCGATAAGGAGTACAAACTTCCCTTGTTCGGTTATTCGGCTGTAGTCTGGAAAGATGGGGCATTTTATGTAACGGCAGAGCAGAGTGACAGTCCATCCAAGTGGAATCCGGAAAACTGTGACCGTCATCAAGTTAAATTGGGTGTGCAGCGGATGACGGAGCAATATCCCGAAAATCGGCTGTACCAACATTTGTCTAACTGTGCGCTGGGCTACGAATGTCTTACTTCCTCGAACACATTCCTGAATCGCTGGGAAGGTGGAGTTCCGGTATCTTATTCTTGTAATGCGGGTTGCTTTGGGTGTATATCTGAACAGCCGGATGACAGTGGTTTCGTATCTCCGCAGACAAGAATGAACTTCCGTCCTCGCGTCGAAGAAATTGTAGAAGTTATGCTGGAACATTTGAAGACACCGGAGTCCATCATCAGTTTTGGCCAAGGTTGCGAAGGTGAGCCTTCCACACAAGCCAAACTGATTATTGATTCGATCAAAGAGGTGCGTTCCATTACGGATATGGGATACATTAATATCAATACGAATGCGGGATTGAACGATCATATCCGGGGAATCGTGGATGCGGGTCTTGATCTGATGCGCGTCAGTACCATTAGTGCACTGGACGATCACTACAATGCGTATTACAAGCCGCGCGGCTACACGTTGGCTAATGTGGAAAAATCACTTCGTTATGCTTCTGAGCAGGGAGTATATACGTCGATTAACTATTTGATTTTTCCGGGTGTAACTGACCGAGAGGAAGAAATTGAGGCAATGATTGAATTTGCCAAACGTACTAAGCTCAAGCTGATTCAAATGCGTAACTTGAATATCGATCCTGAAAGCTATCTGGAGTTGATTCCACCTGCTCAAGGTGAGATTCTTGGTATGAAGCAAATGCTTGAGATTTATCGTGAGGAGCTGCCTGATGTAGTCATCGGTTCTTACACTCATGTACCGCCACAAGGGCTGGCACGTCCCAAATTTGCCAAGGCCTAAAATGGTCGATGTAACTTGAAACACACCTATTTTATGCCATCTTTGAATGCAGAAAAGAGTTGTTGAAACGCTCATATTCAAGTGCTATAATGTGAACATGTGTTCATACAACTCTGGACTGATAGGACGTTCAGGGCGGAAAGAGGTGAAAGTTCAATGCAACAAGCTATTCAACCAAATTTTAACGTAACTAATGTCACTTGTGCTTGTGGAAATTCGTTTGAAACTGGTTCTGTGAAAGGATCTCTGCGTGTGGAGATTTGCTCCGCCTGCCATCCATTCTTCACAGGCAAGCAGAAATTTATTGATGCTGGTGGACGCGTGGATCGTTTCAAAAAGAAATACGGTATCTAATGGATTACCGCAGGTTATAAAGTTATTAGAGCCTTCTGCAACTGCAGAGGGCTCTTTTTGTAATAATGTGTATTTGCTTTTTATGCGGCCTTAAGATATACTTATTTTCACCGTGCTAGATGGGGAGGCAGCGGTGCCCTGTAACTCGCAATCCGCTATAGCGAGGTTGAATTCCTGTTAGAGGTGTTGTTGATGTGAGGCTGGTCCCTGCGCACAATGTTGACGGCTGGGTCCTCCGCAATGAGTACTTGTGAACCTGGTCAGGTCCGGAAGGAAGCAGCCATAAGCAGGTCCACTCTTGTGCCGGAGGGTTGCCTAGCCCGAGTTGCTGTTCAGGATTGCCGCTCGGATCACAACGATCAATAACAGGTGCACGGTATATATTGGTAATTAGAACATCTTGGCAATCATTGCGAAGATGTTTTTTTGTGTTTTATAAATTGGAAGGTGTCTGGTTTAGATTCGGACGGGAGTATAGTATAATGAAGTGACCATGAATGGTCATGAAAGTGAATGGGAAAGAGGGTAACGCGCATTGGAACATATAGCGTTGTACCGTGCTTGGCGGCCGCAGGCTTTCAAGGACATGGTAGGACAACAGCATATTATCCAGACATTGCAGAATGCCATCCGCGAAAATCGCACGTCCCATGCCTACCTGTTCAGCGGTCCACGAGGAACAGGTAAGACGAGTGCGGCCAAAATTTTGGCCAAGGCAATCAACTGTGAGCATGGACCTGCGCCGGAACCTTGCAACGAATGCGAAGCCTGTAAACGGATCACGGCCGGAGCGGTCATGGATGTACAGGAGATTGATGCAGCCTCCAACCGGGGCGTTGAAGAGATTCGTGATTTGCGCGATAAAGTCAAATATGCGCCCACAGAAGTGCGGCACAAGGTTTATATCATTGATGAAGTGCACATGCTGACGACGGAAGCGTTCAATGCGCTGCTCAAGACGCTGGAAGAGCCGCCGCCACACGTGATGTTCATATTGGCTACGACTGAACCACATCGGATTCCGGCGACAATTATTTCACGTTGCCAGCGGTTTGACTTCCGGCGGGTATCGCTGGAAGAACAGACAGAGCGGCTTGACCTGATATGTCAACAGGAGAACATACAGGCTGATTCGGATGCACTGCAGTACATTGCGCGTCTTTCAGATGGCGGGATGCGAGATGCGGTTAGCGTTTTAGATCAGATATCCTCGTTTACAGATGGTCGGGTTACTTATCAGCAGGTGCTGGATATGACGGGAGGTATTGCGTCCGAGCAATTCGGTAAGCTTGCCTTGGCATTGCTGAAAGAAGATGTGGGCACGGTGCTCCAAATGATCGAGAACTTTATGCAGGAAGGTAAAAGTGCGGATAAGTGCATGGAGAATCTTCTGTACTATTTCCGAGATCTGCTAATGATCAAGATGGTGCCTCAGGCGACCAAAATGACGGAGCGAGTGCTGGATCCAGAGCGATTTAAGGAAGTGGCAGATGCTTTTACCAAGGAGCAACTCTTTGCGATGATTGACACCCTTAATCGTTATCAGAGTGAGATGAAATATGCCGTACAGCCACAAACCTTGTTTGAGGTAGCTCTATTGAAGCTGTGCAGTATTCCGGGGGAAGCAGGAACTGTTGCTCAGCCGACCGCACAACGCTCTGGCGCTGCAGCTGATCAGGAAGATGTGGTAATGTTGAAGCGTCAGCTTGCTGAGCTGGAAAAGAAACTGGAGCGCGCGCTGCAAGGTGGATTGGGCGCTGGAGCGGGACAGGAAGCATCGTCGGGTGGTCGTCAGGCTTCCGGGGGGCGTGCCCCTGCTCCGCGGATTTCAGCGCCAGCCAAGCTTCCTTCTCAGTTGGATCGCTATATCGCTGAGAAGTCGAGCGAAGCATTCGCAGCAGCAGGACGTAAGTGGAGCCAGATTTTGCAAGGGGTAAAAGAGGCGAAAGTTACGGTTCATGCTTGGTTTATGGATGGTGAGCCAGTTTCTGTGTTAGAGGACAGTGTGCTGGTTGCATTTAAGAACAATATTCATCGTGAAACTACCGAAAAGCCTGCCAATAAGCAGGTCATCGAGAAGGTATTGCATGAGCAGTTGGGTCATCCTTATCGTTTAGTAACGATGATGCAAAAGGATTGGAATGCTGCGATTGAAGGAGTTTCCGACCAGCCTGCCGAAGAATTGCAACTGGAGCCGGAGCATGATGCGCCGGGAAAGTCCAAGGAGCCCTGGATTGATGAAGCTATTCAACTTTTCGGGGAAGACCTAGTAGTCATTAAAGATTGAATCAAGTTTCTAGATGTATACTTCATTAAAGGAGATGATTGAAATGAACAATATGAACCAAATGATGAAGCAAGTGAAAAAAATGCAGGAACAAATGCTGAAAGCCCAAGAGGAGCTTGGCGGAAAAGTAATCGAAGGAACTTCTGGCGGCGGTGTTGTGACGGTGGAGGTAAATGGACATAAAAAAGTGTTGTCCATCACGATCAAACCGGAAGCTGTAGATCCTGATGATGTAGAAATGCTGCAAGATCTTGTGCTGACTGCTGTCAATGATGCTTTGTCCAAAGCAGATGAACTGGCTAATGATGATATGGGTAAATTTACAGGCGGCATGAAAATTCCGGGCTTGTTCTAGTCTGCTGCATAAAGGAGAAACACGCTATTGTATTATCCGGAGCCGATTGCAAAGCTAATTGATGCTTTTACGCGCCTGCCGGGAGTAGGGCCGAAGACGGCTGCCCGGTTGGCTTTTCACGTACTGAAAATGAAGGAAGATGATGTGATTGACTTTGCCAAAGCGCTGGTCAATGTAAAACGCAATCTTCACTTCTGTTCAGTCTGCGGCAACATTACGGACACAGATCCTTGTCGGATCTGTCAGGATAAGACGAGGGATACCTCCGTCATTTGTGTTGTTCAGGATTCCAAGGATTTGGTGGCTATGGAGCGTACCAAAGAGTTTAATGGTTTTTACCATGTGCTTCATGGGGCGATATCTCCTATGGAGGGAATTGGTCCTGAGGATATCAAACTCAAGGAATTGCTGAACAGACTCAGTGATGAACGCGTCAAGGAGCTGATTTTAGCTACGAACCCGAACATTGAAGGAGAGGCCACGGCCATGTACATTTCTCGGCTAGTGCGTCCTTTTGAAATCAAGGTTACTCGTATTGCTCATGGATTGCCAGTGGGTGGAGATTTGGAGTATGCCGACGAGGTTACCCTGTCCAAAGCGTTGGAAGGCCGTAGAGAGCTCAATTAATAGGTGTATTTATACGTTATAAATAGGGAGTCTGAAATGTCCTTTGGGCATTCTCGACTTACTTGGGGGAGCCGCTATGGCTCCTTTTTTATTTGCGGTGATAGATGGCAGTATAGATGGTTCCTGGTTCTAAGTTTGTCCTTAGTTCAATAAGTATGAATAAGGTAGTCTTGCAGACTGTGCACATAATTCAGCTTGTGAGGAGGATGAACGGATGTGGGAACGGATGAAACAAAATTTCCGTCGTCAGGAGAATGGCAAATCAGAAGCGGAGTATCGGCAGGAGTTGTTTGCCCAGATTCGGGCTTCGCATGCGGAATGGCTAAGAGCGCATCGTTTATTTCATGAAGCTACGGGTAAAGATGAGATCGACTACGCTATATTTGTTCTAGAAGCTGCAGAACGTAAATATCAGATACATTTAAAAAGCGCGAAACAGCAAGGCCTGCATCGTTTTCATCTGCCTGCAGATGAACCTGGGTATGCCAATGATACGGATCGTGTTCACAAGCGGAGAGCTGAATGAAAGGGGCGGTCTGGCTTGTTCTGATTGCCTGTGTCGGGATGCTACTATTTCTAATCTTAAAAAAACGTTTGGGTATCGGCTGGCTTGTAGTATTCGGGGCGCATATGGGCCTGGCAGCCATCGCATTGTATGTTATCAATTATTCAGGGTGGATTACGCAGGTGTACATCCCGATCAATCCAGTGACAATGGGGGCGGTAACGATATTAGGTTTGCCTGGGATTGTCCTTTTACTGGGATTGAAAATAGTATTATTCGGACAGGCCATATGAAAACTTTAATGTTATTGTTTCTATTTTTAAAATATAGTTGACGGCGAATTCAAAAATGTGATACATTAATTCTCGGCCCTTAAAGCCCGGGAATTTTTTGTGAGAACAACATTTGAATGAAATTAAAAAATAATTTTAAAAAAAAGTGTTGACTTAAATCCCGAATGTGTGTTATATTAATCAAGTCGCCGCTGAGATGCGGTGGTGAAACAAAGTAAGACATAATGCAGGTTTGATCTTTGAAAACTGAACAACGAGTGAGTAAAACGATTTTGTTCGCAAAATCAAACAAGAGATATTTTTATCTCGTCAGTTTCAAAATGAGCTTATCGCTCTTTCTATAAACCGACTTCGGTTGGTCTTTAATGGAGAGTTTGATCCTGGCTCAGGACGAACGCTGGCGGCGTGCCTAATACATGCAAGTCGAGCGGGGTTGTTTAGAAGCTTGCTTCTAAACAACCTAGCGGCGGACGGGT
>NZ_WUDQ01000110.1:0-9707 GCF_009827695.1 Paenibacillus sp. OT2-17
CATTTGGGGACGAATGGAGGCGGTTATGCGGGAGCTAACTCTGCGCATCCTTTTGAGAATCCAAGTCCTTGGACGAACGTGCTGGAAATTTTGGCAATGTGGGTAATGCCGGCTTCGTTGCCGTATACCTTTGGACTGTTTGCCCGTAATCGTAAGCAGGGCTGGATTATTTTTAGCTCCATGATGGTATTGTTTCTTATTTTTCTATCTATTACGTACGTGTCTGAAAAGACAGGTAACCCGTTAATCCAGACACTGGGTGTGGATGCTTCTCAAGGAAGCATGGAAGGGAAAGAGGTTCGTTTCGGCATTGGACAATCGGCTTTATTCACTGCGGTCACAACAGCGGCAACGACAGGTTCGGTCAATAATATGCATGATACACTAACCCCACTGGGTGGCATGGCTGCTTTGGGAGAAATGATGCTAAACGTCATTTTTGGCGGCAAGGGTGTCGGGCTGATGAATATGCTGATGTATGCGATTCTGGGTGTGTTTATATGCGGACTGATGGTCGGGAGAACTCCGGAATTTATGGGAAGGAAAATTGAAGGCAAGGAAATGAAGCTGATCGCGATTGCCATTTTGGTACATCCGTTCCTCATTCTCGCCCCAACTGCGCTTGCGTTTATGAGTCATTGGGGATACGACGCGGTCACTAACCCTGGCTATCACGGGTTGACTCAGGTGCTCTATGAATATGCGTCATCTGCTGCAAATAACGGTTCGGGATTTGAAGGTCTTTCGGATAACAACGTATTCTGGAACATGACAACAGGGATGGTTATGTTCTTCGGACGATATGTATCTATGATTGCATTGTTGGCTGTGGCGGCTTCATTGAATGCCAAAGCACCGACTCCGGTGACGACGGGGACACTGCGTACGGACAACAAGTTATTTGGAGCCATTCTGATCGGGGTCGTGCTGCTGATTGGTGCGTTGACCTTTTTACCCGTCATCGTATTGGGACCTGTTGCTGAATTTTTGACCATGTGAAGAAGAAAATGAGAATGGATGAACGGGGTGTTTGATCATGAAGGAACAACGCAAACACATGCTGGACAGAAGCATCTTGAAGCATGCGATCAAGGATAGCTTTATAAAATTAAATCCGATGATTATGATGAAGAATCCTGTCATGTTCGTCGTGGAGATCGGTACATTGGTCGTGCTGCTAATGTTACTGCTTCCCGGTTATTTTGGAACTGGCAAGGAAATGGGCTTTAACCTGGCCGTGTTTGTTATTCTGTTGTTTACGTTGCTTTTTGCTAATTTTGCCGAAGCGCTCGCGGAGGGGCGGGGTAAGGCACAAGCTGCCTCTTTAAAAAAATCCAAGCAGGATACGCAAGCTAACAAGCTCATCGGAAATGACATTCAGGTGGTTAGCTCAACCGAATTGCGTAAGGGAGACGTGGTTATTGTCTCCCAGGGCGAAATGATCCCAAGCGATGGTGAGGTCATTGAAGGTCTGGCTTCGGTGGATGAATCTGCAATTACGGGCGAATCGGCTCCGGTCATCAAGGAATCGGGTGGTGATTTTTGCTCGGTAACCGGCGGGACGCGAGTGGTCAGTGACCGGATTAAGGTGCGGATTACGACAGAGCCGGGCGAGACATTTATTGATAAAATGATTTCGCTCGTGGAAGGCGCACAGCGGCAAAAAACGCCGAATGAGATTGCACTGAACACTTTGCTTATTAGCTTAACGATTATTTTTCTAATTGTAGTGGTTACGCTAGCGCCGATTGCCCGTCATTTTAACATTGATTTGCCTGTTCCTGTGCTGATTTCGTTGCTAGTCTGTCTGATTCCAACCACGATTGGAGGACTGCTGTCAGCCATCGGGATTGCCGGTATGGACCGGGTCACCCAGTTTAACGTGCTGGCCATGTCAGGCAAGGCGGTAGAAGCTTCTGGGGATATCAACACGATGATTTTGGATAAAACAGGTACAATCACCTTTGGGAACCGAATGGCGAGTGAATTCGTGCCTGTAGAGGGCGTGGAGAAGGCAAAGTTAGTGAAGTGGGCAGCGATTAGCTCTATGAAGGATGAGACGCCAGAGGGTCGCTCGGTTCTCGAATTGATGCGCAAACAGGAGCATACGCTGGATGCATCCTTGGCAGCAGGTGGAACCTTTATCGAATTCAAGGCGGAGACCCGGATGAGTGGTCTGGATCTGGCCGATGGACGAAAGGTACGCAAAGGCGCGGTGGATTCTGTTCGGCAATGGATCGTCTCGCAAAACGGCAGTGTTCCAGCCGATCTGGAGGAAAAAGCGAATCAGGTAGCCTCTGAAGGAGGTACACCGCTGGCAGTCGCGCTGGATGATCAGATATACGGCATTATTTATCTGAAGGATACAGTGAAGCCAGGCATGAAGGAACGGTTTGATCAGCTCCGGGAAATGGGTATCCGTACGATCATGTGCACCGGAGATAATCCACTGACAGCAGCTACAATTGCACGAGAAGCGGGTGTGGACGACTTTGTAGCTGAGAGCAAGCCGGAGGACAAAATAGCGGTTATCCGACGTGAGCAGGAACAGGGTAAGCTGGTTGCTATGACCGGAGACGGCACCAATGATGCACCTGCGCTGGCGCAAGCGGATGTCGGTCTTGCCATGAATAGCGGCACAGTCGCGGCCAAAGAAGCGGCTAATATGGTGGACTTAGATTCCGATCCGTCCAAAATTATTGAGGTGGTCGCGATCGGCAAGCAGCTGCTTATGACGCGCGGAGCATTGACAACGTTCAGCATTGCAAACGATGTTGCCAAATATTTTGCCATCATCCCGGCGATGTTCATGCTGGCCATTCCACAAATGGGCGCTTTGAACGTCATGGGGCTTGGCTCCCCGCTGTCCGCTATTTTGTCGGCGCTGATCTTTAACGCGGTTATTATTCCGCTTCTGATTCCGCTGGCCATGAAGGGCGTGAAGTATAAGCCGATGAGCTCGGATCGCCTGCTGGGACGGAATTTGCTGATTTACGGTCTGGGCGGTATGGTCGTACCGTTTGTTGGCATTAAGGCCATTGATTTGTTGGTGCATTTGTGGATTTAGCGCAGAAAGGGTGAACGACATGAGTGGTTTTTATCGGATGATGTCTGGACGCAGATTTGCTGCGCACGAAAAAGCCGAATCTGGCGGGCAAGGTCATAACAAACGTACAGGGACCGGGACAGTGTCGGAAGGACAACCGGAGAGACAAGAGATGCGAGGAAGTACAGTTATTGGAGTGGCTTTACGAACTTCAGTGCTGATGATACTCTTGTGCGGTTTGGCATATCCGCTAGTCAGTACAGGAGTAGCACAGGTTCTGTTTCCACAGCAAGCAAACGGCAGTATACTTCGTGACGCGGAGGGGCGGGTGGTCGGCTCCGAACTGATTGGGCAGTCCTTTGCCGATTCGGCGTTTTTTCAAGGTCGGGTATCGAGCGTTGATTACAATGGGGCTGGTTCAGGCTCAAGTAACTACGCGCCGTCGAATCCAGCCTTGATACAGCGAGTCAAGGACTCTATTGCGGATTGGCAGAAGCATAACCCGGATGTACCCGTCAGTCAGGTTCCGGTGGACCTGATTACGAACTCCGGCTCCGGTCTGGACCCGCACATCTCGCCACAGGCGGCACGGGTGCAAATTCCGCGCATTAGTGGCTTGACGGGTATCCCGCAGGATCGACTGAGAGCACTGGTGCAGGAGCAGACAGAAGGCCGCAGCGCAGGGGTGTTCGGCGAGCCACGTGTGAACGTGCTCAAGCTGAATCTCGCGCTTAAGGCGCAAATGAAGGTAGAGCCTGCCAAGCGTTGAGAATATAATAAATTGATTTGTCTGATAATTAAGTTAAAATAGTACTCATATATGATCAAGGAGGCGGTCCAAATGGTAACGATGAATAAGCGGACAGACTATAGAAGGACAGCGCCTACTCGTCCATAAACTGCGTGGTTTCTTCTTGATGAGGGTAACCAATAATATGCAAGATTATAAATTTTTTAAAATGAATGATTTTTCAGATCATCAGATTGCTCGAATACGAATGTTGGAACAACTATGCAAGAATTTCGACGGATCAAGTTTAAGAGTGGGCATAGAAAGCCTTAAAGAAAACGGTGGAGATAAAGCGATCCTTTGCCAATTGGGCAACCAGTTGATTGGCTATCTCAGTTGGTATACATCAGATGAAATCGAAGCTAATATTAACGCTATGGTTCATCCTAATTATCGGCGCCAGGGTGTATTCCGCTCCTTAATGTACAATGCTGCAGCTGAGATACAATTACAAGGCATCAAAGCATGTCGCATCAGAATCCCGTCCAATTCAATACCTGGAATAGATTGTGTGAAGCACTTGGGGGCCAACTTTAGTACGTCTGAATTCTCCATGAATTTAAATCGGTTCCAATCTGATAGGTTACATCAATCCGGCTTAGTTTTGCGGCTAGAAGAAGATCGGGATTTTGATTTTATGGTTGAATGTTCATCGCAAGCTTTTGGTGACTCCGAGTCTTGGACAAAGAACTATTTTAAGCATACGAGAGAACCAGAACGTGTAACTTACCTCGCTGTAGATAGACTGACACCGGTCGGAATGATTCGAGTCAATCATGTTCATATGGATACAGCTGTTATTCATGATTTCTGTGTACATCCATTATACCAAGGCAAAGGGTATGGCCGTGAAATTCTTGCTTGTTTGGTGAAAATTTTGCTTGCCAAGCAGTACACTAAGATTCGACTAGGAGTAGTTACGCAAAATGAGCGTGCCTTGAACCTCTATCGGTCAATAGGGTTTGAGATTTCTGCCGAGTCTCATTATTATGTGAGTGCTATACAAAATTTAATTTATACAGGACAAATAAAATAGGATGAACAAAAAAAGGTATCTCGCTGCCATTGGGGCAAGTGAGATACCTTTTTAATATATTCATATTTGGCTACCGATTAACCTGAAATCGTTTGGATGATGAGCACTACATTCAAGATGATAATGACAGCGGTCACGATCCAGGTTAATACTTTTTGCCACATTTTATTTGCGAATTCACCCATAATTTTTTTGTCGCTGGTAAAGAGAAGTAATGGAATGATAGCAAAGGGAAGCTGGATGGACAGGATGACCTGGCTCAGCACAAGCAGTTCCTCCGCACCTTTTTCCCCTGCGATGGCAGTGACGATGACCGCTGGAATGATCGCGATGAGGCGGGTCACCAGACGACGCAACCAAGGTGAAAGACGAAGATTGAGAAAGCCCTCCATCACGATTTGTCCAGCTAAAGTGCCTGTAACGGTTGAATTTTGACCTGAGGCGAGTAACGCCACCCCAAATAGTATACTCGCCAGTGTGGTTCCCAGTAGTGGCGAAAGCAGATAATAGGCATCACTAATTTCGGCTACATCTGTTCTTCCTGCCGTATGGAATACAGCAGCTGCCACGATCAAGATGGCGGCATTAATAAATAAAGCGAACATCAGCGCTATACTGGAATCCCAAGTTGCAAATGTAATAGCTTCCCGTTTACCTGCTGAAGTCTGCTCAAATTTGCGAGTTTGTACAATAGAAGAATGCAGATACAGGTTATGCGGCATTACCGTAGCGCCCATAATACCGATGGCAATATACAGCATGCTTGGATTCGTCAAAATTTGCGAGTCTGGTACAAAGCCGCCCAATACGCCGCCCCATTCCGGTTGTGCCAAAAGGAGATTAATGCCAAAACAGCCGGCAATCGTCGCCATCAGCACAATGACGAGTGTTTCCAATGCCCGAAAACCTTTGTTTTGCAGCAGTAAAATGAGCATAACATCAAATGCTGTAATGATAACTCCGTATAGTAACGGTAGACCGAACAGCAACTTCAGCGCAATGGCTGAACCGATGACCTCGGCCAAATCCATGGCTGCAATGGCAATTTCGCACAATAGCCATAAGCCGATCGCGACAGGACGATTATAGGCATCACGGCACATTTGAGCCAAATCTTTACCTGTGGCAATGCCAAGCTTGCCAGATAAGGCTTGCAGCAGGATGGCCATCAGGTTGGAGATTAGAATGACACTAAGCAGCGTGTAGCCGAATTTCGATCCGCCGGCGATGTCTGTGGCCCAGTTGCCGGGGTCCATATAGCCGACTGCGACCATATAGCCGGGTCCAGCAAAGGCAAGAAACTTCCGAAACCAGGTCCCGTCTTTCGGGACGCTCAAGGAACGATTCACTTCCGACAGTGAAGCGATTTCCGCGAAGTTGCCCTTTGTATTTTTCATACGCTTCACCTTCTTTATTGATGTTGAAATATATTATTAGTGACATAACGATTGTGTTATCCCTATTGTACACCCACAATAGTTTTTGTCTAGTGCAACTTTTGTGTGGTCAAGCAAGTTAATCGTATTTTTGAAGCAATATAGCCATCGTATAAAGCTGAACAATAGAAAAACCAAGCTATATCACTCTGAGGGGAGCAGCTTGGTCGTTTTGGATTTTTTTTGAATTACATCTTTTAAATATTGCGGGAGAGCCGTGCAGCCAGTTCCTCAATTTCTTCCGAGGATAGTCCTAGGGAGAACATTTCTGGCTTTTCCTCCAAATCGGGGATGGAGCTCCTTCGGGAGGACCGTCTTTAACATACAAAGGTTGTCCATCTTCCGGGTAAACGCCGTTCCATATTTTATCAATTTCCTTGTAGTCATTCGGACTGAAACGATAAATAGCCCAGTGCAATCCTTTTTCTTCGAATTTACGCGTTTCAGGTGGGATTAAACGGTAAATAAATCAGTTAACTTCCATGTTTTAAATGATTCATTTTGTGTAGTTCGTTTAAAGTACATACGAGAAGGAAATCATGTATTAACATGACGATAGATTCCTGCGGAATGCAAATAATATAGAGAAGGAGAGATGAAATCATGGAAGCATTATACACAGCATCAGCAACGGTACATGGTGGAAGAGACGGTTCAGTCGCTTCATCTGATGGGGTTTTGAAGCATAAGCTCAGTACGCCGAAGGAACTGGGTGGCGCAGGTGGAGAAGCTACGAATCCGGAGCAATTGTTTGCGGCAGGTTATGGCGCCTGCTATGAGAGCGCATTGGCTAACGTGGCCCGAAAGGCTAAGGTGAAGGTGGATAATGTTGAGGTCACCAGCCACGTATCTATCGGCAAGGACCCAAGCGATGGCGGCTTCCAGCTGGCGGTACGTCTGGATGTGAAAATACCTGGTATTGAACGCGCCCAGGCCGAAGATTTGGCACGCCAAGCACATGATTTTTGTCCATACTCCAAAGCAACACGCGGTAACATTGATGTCGAGCTCAATGTCATTTGACTGCATTTCTATAACTTTTACACTCTGGCCGCCGATTTATTGGCGGCTTTTGCACATAGATCTTGATTAGCTGAGATTCGCGACCATTTGACATCATCGCCAAAATTCATTAAGATGGCTTAGGTGATTCTGGTCATCAGGTACGAAACAAATTTGAAAAATACGGGTGATATGATGTCTTACAGACCGAATATTGTTAATTTCACGCTGGCTGGCAGCAACGAAAAAGAAGGGCTTTATGAGTTTAAAATGAGTTTGGCCGATGGAACGGAGTGCCGCGTTTTTTCTCAACGTAATCCGGAGTGGACCTTGACGAATATTAGTCGACTGCTAACGACGCCTTGCCCGGTATGCCATAAGGATTTTATCTGCAAGTGTATGGATAAGTTCCATGAGGAGTTTTTAGAGCAAATTAATACGAAACAGCTGTTTGAGAAAGCATTGAGCTAGTTTTTCGAACAGGTAAAGACTATACATTTCTAAACAAGCGTCGGATACTTTCGGCGTTTTTTTGTTTATATTCATATGGTTGCGTTGCTGGTATTCATGCCGTTGATTTCTCTGGAGGTGAAATGCATTTATGAACCAGTCTGATCATGCCCATTCAGATCATTCCATTGTGTTGGTGGATGGGGTATGCCACTTTTGTCAGGGAGCGGCCCGCTTTATTATCAAGCGTGACCCTAAGGGAACATTTCATTTTGGTTCCCTGCAATCTGAGGCAGGACAAGAACTATTACGTGCAGGAGGACTATCTACAGATCAGTTGGATACGTTCGTGCTGATTGAAGACGGTACGTATTATACAAGGTCAACCGCAGCTTTGCGAATTGCCAAACGTCTTCGTTTTCCATATCCGCTGGCCTATGTGTTCATCCTGGTTCCCCGCTTTGTGCGCAATGCAGTCTATAACTGGGTGGCGCGTAACCGATATCGTTGGTTTGGCAAGGATGAAGAGGATCAATGTCAGATCCCCCCACCAGAAATTAGACAACGATTTTTTTAGAGGTTGTTCAAAAAGTCGTCTTTCCATAACGAAGCTAATCAAGAAGCGGATTCGACGTCGAATCTTGAATTCAGCCGGGCCTTCCGTTGCTCACGTAGATCTGTCTACGCTCCGCTACTCAGTCCCTAGCTTCATCCAACCTTCTCGGTCCTGAAAAGCCGACTTTTTGAACACGCACTTTTAGTTGCTTTTTTAAGTTTCTTTTTTGGAGCGATGTCTACGAATTAGTAAGATCACAGCGATCACGATCAGTATCAGGCTCGTAACAGCTACATACACGATATGTCGTACATTGGGTACGTTAACAGACAATTTTAGCTCGTTAGATTCCAAAGGAGCAATGTCCCAATATAGTGTTTTTCCGTCTTCCGACACACGGTCCGCATTATTGGTAGCAGGTTGGATGGGTAAGGATAGGCTGAAGTTAAGATCCAGCTGCCGCTCCAGTAATTTGCGCGCAAACACATTCATTTGCTCAAATTTGTCACTCAGTCCTTGAGCTTCTTTAGGAAGCATCCGTGGTAGATCGAGCTTCATGGTAAGATCAATATTCGTTGTGAAAAAATGTTGACTCACAGCACGCGTTATTTCTAATCCCTCAGGTAGATTTAATCCCTGACTGGGATTTTTTTTGTTTGTGCTCCAATCTCCTTGATAATGTCCCTTGATTTGATATCCCTTTCTTCCCTGTTCAGCTAGCGGCTGTACATCTACATTGTTGCTTTGAATACGCTTGACTAATCGATCTAGCAGCCCGGGATTGTCCAACATCATCAGTGTCTGGTTGTTTACACTGAACGTTGCATCCATATCTACACTTTGATCGAGATGAACATCTACATGGATGTCACCTCGAGCACAGGAAGTTAGGGCAAGCAGACAGCACACCAGCATAAAAATGAGCAGTATTTTTCGTATCCGAACTTGCCGACGTTTGTTCCGATAAGGGCTGTATCCTGTTGGCTCCATGACCTGCACCTCTTTATATGTATTCTTTGGTTTAATGACTGGATATCTTCTATATATTACACATTGGGAGAACGAAAATCGAACGGTATAACGAAATACATAAGAATTATATTTTATAAAATGTTTCCCTAGGTAAAAACTTTAGTGTATACTCTAAAATATAGTATTGATAAAAAATAATTGAATCAAGGAAATAGTTTGTCCCAAAACGAATATTCAAAGGAGGATTTTAAAACATGAACAAGCAGTTTAAGAAGGCTTTGCCGCGATGGGTAACGACGGTTGGAGTGTTGTCTCTAGCTCTAGTTCTAGCGACTGCATGTACCGATGCTAAGAAGAAGGAGCAGGGAACTGCGAGAGAGGCGGGACAAAAAATAAAGGCTACGGCTACCATCGGTATG
>NZ_WUDQ01000111.1:0-9707 GCF_009827695.1 Paenibacillus sp. OT2-17
AGGTCAGTGCCGTATTTTCACCAAATATTACGGACGGATCGACAATTGGACTCAATAGCCTGGTCTTTCCCTCCTCCTCCACAAAGCTGTACATAAAATGTCCCGCTTCAATTTGATGAATCTCACTTGTATCCGCTGTACTTCCACGTACCTTATAGTAAGGAATGCTATTGTTGAGATTATACACATCCATCCAGCTTTTCAGTGTATGTCCTAGCTCCTTGTATGCCGTATTATCAATACCGAAGGGCAGCACGGCAGGCATGCCGTCCAGCACCTCCAGTTCAAGCTCTTGAGCGGAATGATTGACAATCTCCACCTTGCGCACCAAAGCAGCGTAACTTTCATGAGGAAGCGTGAAATATTGCACACGTACCTCAAGCCCTGTGTCTGGATTAGAGCTGTGTATTTCGAGCATATGGCGGGATATCAGCATTTTTTGCTGTTCACGCTCCACAGGATGCACAGCCGAAAATGGCTCCACATAGCTCCACTCCCCCTGCATCTTCACCTTTAAAAACGTTCGAAAGCCATGTATCGGCACAAGACTATAGCTGCGGTTGGCCGGAAAAAACTCCATGATTGCTCCATTCTTATCCTCTACACCAAAGCTTGCGATTCCTTGCCCACGATTAATATAATACGCCCACAGAGGAATCCCCTGAACCCCAGCAATACCGGGTAGAAAACTGGAAAAGGGCTTGGCCTGCGCATAATTCTCAATCACAAAACGTCCTTGATCGTCAAAATAATACTGCTGCATCGTATCCCCCTTTTCTATTTAAAACCCGTTATTCGCCATCACTTGTTTGAACCACAGCGCACTTTGTTTGGGTGTCCGTTCCTGTGTGTCGTAATTGATGTGTATAATACCGAAACGTTTGCTGTATCCCCAGGCCCATTCAAAGTTATCGAGGAATGACCAGACAAAATAGCCCTTAAGCTGACCTCCCTCCCCAATAAAGCGATGGCATGCCTTTAAATGTTCCTCAATGTAATACTGACGTCCAATGTCCTCAATCTTTCCATTCACCAGTTCGTCCTTCATCGCTGCTCCGTTTTCCGTAATCAGGATGGGTAACCCCTTGGTAAAATCCTTCTCAATCCGCGTTAGCAGCTTATAAAAGGATTCAGGGTGAATCTCCCATCCCATATCCGTTACCGGTTCCTCTATGGAAACCTGCTCGACCTGAAGCAACGAAGCGTCTGTAATCGCTCGAATGATGCTGCGGGCGTAGTAGTTGATGCCCAAAAAATCCCCTGGCTGCTGAATCAGCTCCATATCACCAGGCTGTACAAAATCCAATCCGTTCAAGCGCGCCCCGTACCATTCCACCATATCCTCAGGGTATTTCCCGTTAAACAATGGCTCGGCAAACCAACGATTAATAAAGCCATCCCGCCGGACAGCAGCGGCTACATCTTCGGGGTGTGCAGAGGCTGCATCGACATGCTCCATGTTCAGCGTAATACCGATGTTGCCCGTCAGGCCCTTTTCCTTGTGTAAATTCATGGCTATCCCGTGACACATCAGAATATGGTGAGCGGCAGTAAAGGCTTCCCTCCAGTTCTCGTGGCCGGGGGCATGCTCGCCTGTGCCATAGCCCAAAATAGAGGCGCAGTAGGGCTCATTTATCGTATTCCACCAGCTTATACGCTGTCCAAATCGATCCATGATTACAGAAGCATACGTTTTAAAATGTTGGATAATCTCTCGCTGCGTCCAACCGCCCTCGTCCTCAATCCACTGCGGTAGATCCCAATGATACAGCGTCAGCATTGGAATTAGCCCGGCCGACTCAATCTCATCCAGCAGACGCTCATAGAAAAGTAGCCCCTGTTCGTTAACCACGCCGGGGGCGGGAATAATGCGCGGCCAGGCCACGGAAAAACGGTAATGTAAAAAGCCAAGTTGCTTCATTAATTGCACGTCTTCCTTAAAGCGGTGAAAATGGTCACAAGCCACATCTCCGCAGTCCCCTCCTATCACCTTCCCGGGTGCTCGACAGAAAGTATCCCAAATAGAAGGCGTTCTCCCTTCCTCATCCACGCCACCTTCAATTTGATAAGAAGAGGTCGAAGTTCCCCACATAAACGTGGTGGGGAATGTATAGGTATTCTCACTCATACTCGGTATCATCCTTTCAGGAATCAAGACTTCACAGCTCCGGCCATTGCACCGCCGACAATAAAGCGCTGGAGGAAAATATACAAAATAACGAGCGGTAGTGTAACAATCAGAATGCCGCAAGCGAGCAGCGGCCAGTTGTTCATGTATTGTCCGTAGAAGGAGAACAATCCCTTGGTCACTGGCTGATAAGCAGGATCAGACAAATAAATAGTAGGACCTATAATGTCGTTCCACGCCCCAATAGCTGTCAAAATAATGCCTGTCGCCAACACCGGCTTCATCAGCGGGACAAGAATTGTAAACAAATATCGTGAATATCCGCACCCGTCCATTGCAGCCGCTTCATCCAGCTCTCGGGAGACAGACTTGATATATCCCACAAACATCAGGAAAGCGATGCCAGTACCTGTTGTTTTCAGCAAAATGAAACCAAGCTGGGTATTGTAAAGTCCCAGGCTATTAATGAGAGCAAATTGCGGAATCAGCGGATTCGGGAGATACATGGATATCAGAAAAAACACATAAAAGAAGGTGCTGAACTTAACATATCCCCGCGCCAGCGGAAAAGCCGCAAACACGGATATAATCAGCGTTAATAACGTAGATACGCCTGTATACAAAATGCTGTTCCACATGTATTGAGAGAAATTCCCTTTTTCCCAAGCATCCATAAAATTCTCCAAGCGCAGACTTTTGGCTAGAGCTACAGGGTCCATCAGATACTCACTTTGAGACTTCATCGATACATTAAAAAGGTAGAAAAGCGGGAATACATACAACGAAAGCATGAGCAGTACGATGATGTAGCTCAGTATTTTGGCTCCTTTGGTACTGCTCATTACATTTCCACCTCTCTTCTACGTAAGTAATACAGGGCAATCATCGATACCGTAAACACGAACACGAACTGGATCATAGCAACTGCGGAAGCAAGGCCGTAATCTGATGTCCCAGAGCCAAAGGCTGTGGCATATACATCAAACGCAAGTGTCGTCGTGTTGAATTTACCACCTGTCAGCACATAAATAATGTCAAAGGTCTGCAATGCGCCGATAATGGACAGCAGCATATTGACGGTAAAGGACGGTGCAATCATCGGAAAGGTAATATTTTTGAACGCTTTCCATCCAGAGGCACCGTCCATATACCCTGCTTCATATAAGTCACTGGGGATAGATTGGAGTCCGGCTAAGAAAATAGTCATCGAGTAACCCATGTACATCCAAATTTGCACAAAAATAATCAACTCAAATGCAATATCGTAATCCCCGAAGAAGTTGGAGCTGGTTCCAAAAAAGTTCATCAAGGCTTGCGCAGGGCCCCCAAGCGGATTGGCAAGCAGCTGCCAGATCAGGCCGGATACCGTTACCCCGAGCACAACGGGTAGGAAAAATACAGAGCGATATAACACATCCCCTTTGAGCTTCTTATTAATAAGGATGGCCATGAACAGCCCCACTGCATTTTGAATCACAACCACCGCTACGGCAAAATATAGGGAACGGCCAATGGAAGCGATGCGATCTCCAGAATCGGAGGAGGTGAAAAAGGTCGTGTAATTCTCGAATCCGATAAAATGCCACGTCTGCCCCGGAACCCCGGTAGCATCTGTAAAGGAAAAAAGCACGGTTACCATAGAGGGTCCAAAACCAAGAAGCAAATAGAGCAGCACCGGAATACTCAGCAAAAGATAGGGCATTATCCGGGCCGCACCCTTTCCGAAGGGATACATGGGTCTCACACCTTTTTACATTATTATGGGAGCTTTGCAGTTGCCCATTTGTTTTCCTGTAAAATCTATAGATTTATTTAGGGGCTGCCGCATCCCAGTCTGCCTGAGATTTCTGGGCAAGCTCCAAAGGCGTCTTTAACGGACCGGCAGGCGCCAAAAATTCCGCATGTACGCTGGCTTCCTTAATGTACTGTCCAACATTCTTACGATTGATAAACAGCTGATCCCAAGAGAGCTTGAAGTTTTCCAGTGAAGGCTGGATTTCATTAACAAAGTCGCTGCTTATCTTCACATCAGACTGTGTTGGCAAAAATCCAGCAGCGTTCACGAAATCGGTATAGTTCTGCTTCTCGGAGAGCATTTCAAGCCATTTGATCGCATAATCCTTGTTTGGCGATTTTTCTAATACCATCCAGGTCATATCGTACTTGCCTGCAAGGTTTTTATTTTTGGCTGGATCGTTACTGCCCGGAATCGGGAAATAACCAAATTTCAGCTCTGGATTGGCTGTCTGGATCGTAGTTGCATCCCACGTACCATCCGCAATCATAGCTACACGCCCTGAAGCAAACAAACTTGGCAAGGTTCCATAGTCAATCCCCATAAATCCACCAATGGCGTTGTTCATTAAAATTTGTGATTTTTCCAAAACTTCGAGCTGGGCGGGGTCTGTCAGCTTCGTCTTACCTGTCCACAGCCCTTTGATATATTCCAGCTGATCATCATGGATAGAGGCTTGAAGCCCTTGGACAGCAAGGTTAATAGGCCATACATCCTTACCGCCAAAACCAAGCGGTTCTACGCCATTATCCTTTAGCACCTTCATCACATTCACCAGTTCGGCCCATGTCGTTGGCACAGTAAGATTATATTTTTCAAAAATCTCTTTGTTGTAAAACAGACCTGTCAGGGCCACCTTTCCCATGTTTACACCGTATACTTTGTCGTTGTAGGTCATGGCATTTTTGACATCTGTAGGATTATAGTTTTTGATAAAAGCTTGATCCGACAGATCTGCAATGAGTCCTCCCTCAATCCACTGCTTCCACATCGGATCAGCTGCTCCCTTAGACCATTCCTGCGGTGCGCCTACGAAGCTGAATTTCAAAGGAATAATGTCTGCATCACCGGTTGAACCAGCATTCATACGCGTTTGCATCAGTTGATCATAAGTTGAATCAGCAGGAACCGTCGTATACTCCACCTGAATATCGGGATACTTCTCTTCAAACTTTTTATTAAATTCCTTTATATAGTTATTAATATTTTCTTGCTGCCAATGAATAATCTTTAACGTGACCTTTTTATTCCCGTTCTGTCCAGCTTCACCACCTTTGCCGCAAGCAGCCAATACAACTATTAAAGCGGTTACAATAAGTAAAGAAAAACACTTTTTCAGCATTGCAAAATCCCCCCTGTAATCTTAGAATAAATGCATTTACTTTTACGAAAGCGGTTTAGTTAATTACAGCTACTATTATGTATCGGATAGCCTGTATTTGTAAATAGAGAATTGTAAATTATCAAATAAAACATAAATCACCGTTATTACTCCTTGAAATATTAGGCAACATCCTTTATTCACACTGTTGACTCACTTCTATGAGGTAGCATAGAATACGAGTAATCATTAAGTTTGAAAAGCAAAGTCAATTTAACTAAATCAGTTTAGTTACGGAGGATTCCATGAATATAAAAACAATAGCTAGCATGGCAGGCGTTTCAGTGGCAACGGTTTCGAAAATCATTAACAATTATACGGACATCAGTGAGGAAACCCGGCAGCGGGTACTTAAAATCATGGAGGAAACAGGCTATAGACCCTCCTCCTCGGCTAAAACGCTTGCTACCAAAAAATCTAATCTGGTAGGCGTTATATTTGCCGGCAAGCTGAATGTTGATTTTAGTCATCCTTTTTTTGTAGATATCATAAATGTCTTCAAAAAACAGATTGGCTTGCTCGGTTACGATCTGCTGTTTTTTTCAAATGAGAAATTTCTGGATAATGGAGAGGACTATTTGGCTCGCTCGAAATATTTTTCAGTGGACGGGTGCATTATTATTGCTGGAGATGAGGTGGAGAAGAGTGTTTTTGATCTCGACGCCAGCCCTATCCCCTGCATCGGTGTCGATATTGAACTAACCGGAGCTAGTTCCTGCTATATCATGTCCGACAATCAGAAGATTTCAATGAAGGTGGTTGAGCACTTTTACATGAATGGATACCGCGAAATGGGTTTTATAGGCATTGAACGCCCCTCCTTGGTTATTAAAGAGAGAGAGGAGGCCTTTATCGCTTCACTAAAACGGTTTAGTCTTGATGTCAGACCTGAATGGATCGTGTATGGTAAGGACTACGCGGCAGAAGATGGATACCAGATCGCGAAGGCGTGGATACAACAAGGAAATTTGCCAAAAGCTATTTTTGCGGCTACCGACCTGCTTGCTTTTGGTGCCATACGTGCTTTCAAGGAAAGCGGCTTGAGGGTACCCGAGGATATTGCTGTAGTGGGATGTGATGATATAGAAGCCTGTCGTTATACCGAACCTCCACTGACGACGGTAAAACAAGACAAGCAAAAAATAGGCCGTCTAGCCGCTATGGTGCTGTTTGACCTGATGAATAAACAAATGGATACGAAATGTATTAAAGTAGAGCCGGAACTAGTCATTCGTAGCTCCTGCGGAGCCCGGCAACATTGGAACCATACGAAGGTCAAGAGTTAGCATATGCCTTAAAAAAGATGACTCCTGATAAATTCAGAAGTCATCTTTTTGCAGTTTAATATTCAGAGACCCATCGCTTAATCTATTACTTGTAGGCCATCGTCGCATTCACAGCCTTTTTCCAGCCTTCATACAAGCTTTCACGTGTTGCTTCATCCATATTCGGGGCAAAAGAGGTTTCCACCCTCACCCGCTTGCGAAGTTCATCCGTACTCTTCCAATATCCAATAGCCAAACCTGCCAGACATGCAGCCCCCAGTGCCGTCGTCTCATGGATAACTGGCCGCTCCACTGTTGCATCCAGAATATCGCTCTGGAATTGCATCAGAAAATTGTTCAATACAGCTCCTCCATCCACCCGCAGCGTCTTCACTGCAATACCTGAATCAATCTCCATGGCTGTAAGCACATCCTTGGTCTGATAAGCGAGTGACTCCAATGTGGCGCGGATAAAATGCTCCTTCGTGGTCCCGCGTGTCAGGCCGAACATCGCTCCGCGCACCTCGCTATCCCAGTAGGGGCTGCCCAGTCCGACAAAAGCGGGTACAAGATACACTCCTTCTGTAGACGAAACACGGGCGGCATAAGGCTCACTGTCCTTCGCTTCACGGAACATACGCAGCCCGTCTCGCAGCCACTGGATCGCCGACCCCGCTACAAACACACTCCCCTCGAGTGCATATTGTACTTTGCCTTCCTCCAGTCCCCAAGCGATGGTCGTAATCAGGCCGTGCTTGGATTCAACAGGCTGATCCCCCGTATTCATCAGCATGAAGCAGCCTGTGCCGTAAGTATTTTTGATCATCCCTTTTTCGTAACATGCCTGACCAAACAAAGCTGCCTGCTGGTCACCTGCTGCACCGGCGATTGGTACATTCTGACCAAAGAAATGATAATCCACGGTGTGCGCATATACCTCGGAAGAAGGTCTTACCTCAGGTAGCATGATTTTCGGAACACCCAGAATGTCCAGCAGCTCTTCGTCCCACTTTAGTTCATAAATGTTGTACATCAGCGTCCTAGCTGCATTGGAGTAGTCTGTTACATGTGCCGTTCCGCCGGATAATTTCCAGATCAGCCACGAGTCAATCGTACCGAATAATAGGTCACCTCGTTCTGCCTTTTCCCGAGCGCCCTCCACATGGTCCAGTATCCACTTTACTTTAGTGCCTGAAAAATACGGGTCGATCAACAGCCCTGTTTTGCTGTGAAACAGCTCCTCGTGCCCTTGCCGCTTCAATTCTTCACAGATGTCCGAGGTTTGGCGTGATTGCCATACGAGTACGTTATACGCAGGCACTCCTGTATTTTTGTCCCACACAGCCACCGATTCTCGCTGATTGGTAATGCCGATGGCAGCCACTTGATTTGCTTTTACACCGGATTCGGAAAGACAGGAGGCAATGACTCCGAGAATAGAGCTCCAGATTTCATTCGCATTCTGCTCTACCCAGCCGGGATGAGGAAAATATTGCGGAAATTCTCGCTGAGCCGAGTACACTACATCTCCTTCGCTATTGAACAAAATCGCTCTTGAGCTTGTCGTTCCCTGATCTAGTGACAGAATATATTTTCCCATTGTTCATCTCTCCCCGTGTAAATCCATCGTTTTTACGCTGTAAGTTTGTGATCCGTTTTATGATTTTTATAAGTACGACTCATACGGAAGGTAATCAAAAGTACAATCACGATGATCCCTAGTAAAATCCAGAAAGCCGGAGTCACACTCCCCTTAAAAACAGCCTGATAAAATAGCCCTGCGAAAGATCCACCCAACAGCGGCCCTACAATGGGCACCCAGGCATATTTCCAATTGGATGCTCCCTTACCGGGAATCGGTAGTAAATAATGCATCAGACGCGGCCCAAAATCTCTCGCTGGATTGATGGCATAGCCCGTTGTGCCTCCAAAGGATAAACCGATACTGACAACCAAAAAACCCACAATCAGCGGTTTCAAGCCCCCTGTAAATGAATTGGCACCAAATGACTGCAGAGCAAGAACAAAGATGAAAGTACCTATCATTTCACTAAGCACGTTGGCAAACGGATGATCAATAGCCGGTCCTGTCGCAAATACACTGAGTTTGGTTGTTGTGTCCTCCGTCTCTTTCCAGTGAGGCCAATAATGCAAAACGACGATTATCGCACCCGCCATGGCCCCGAGAAGCTGAGCCACAATATAGCCGGGAACGTCCTGCCACGGAAAAATGCCCTGAAATGCCAACGCCAGTGTCACTGCCGGATTCAAATGCGCTCCGCTGATTTCACCCACTGCATACACCCCAATAGCAACCGCGAGCCCCCATCCCATTCCAATCACAATCCAGCCGGAAGCGTGAGCAAATGACTTTTTCAGAGACACCCCTGCGCACACTCCGCCACCTAGGGCAATAAGAATCATTGTCCCTATGAATTCGGCTGCGTATGGCGACATACAACCTACCTCCTCAATAGATCATCCGATTTCGATCGCTTTCATCGCGCAAAAAAAGAAAAGCCATCACAAACCAACCCTGTGCTGTACCATGGGTGTCTGCGTGGCTCTCTTGTCTCCGTCACGATTATTAACTTAAATTTGATACTATATAAGCATGTAAGCGATGTCAACTACGGATTTACGTCTTTTCATAGCTTAAAATAATCGTTGACCATGTTAGTTTCTCCGATTTATGATGTAAAAAAATGGTTTAATGTAAGGGTTTCAGGATGAATACGACACTCCCAAACTCGATGAAGAAGGGAAGAATGTTATGCTGAAATTTCTGCAAAAAATCGGCAAGTCGTTAATGCTTCCAGTAGCCACTCTACCCGCCGCAGGGATTTTACAAGGATTAGCACTGATTAATTATGAAACGGATATACCACTTGGTCCCGGAGTTGGCGGATTTCTGAATCATTATGTCACTCCTTTTCTGAACGAGGGGGCGGGGGCCATCTTCGGTAACCTTGCGCTCATTTTCTCCATCGGTGTTGCCATTGGTCTGGCAGGCGACGCAGTAGCCGCATTATCGGCAGTCATTGCCTATATGGTGCTGACCCGTATTTTGGCGGCAGTGCCGGGTATATTTGCATATATTCCAGACGACGTCAAGCTGGACATGGGCGTATTGGGTGG
>NZ_WUDQ01000112.1:0-9669 GCF_009827695.1 Paenibacillus sp. OT2-17
AACGATCCAAACGGCTTGGTTTACTATGAAGGAGAGTACCACCTGTTCTACCAGCATACGCCCCATGATACGCAGCCTGACTTTGGCCGCATGCATTGGGGGCATGCGGTAAGCAAGGATCTAATACATTGGGACGAACTCTCACCGGCAATTCCGCCTGGAGAGGACGGAGCGATCTTCTCGGGAAGTGCGGTGGTGGATAAGAACAATACAAGCGGATTTTTCAACGAAGAAGGATCAGGATTGGTTGCAATTTATACGAATGAGGGCAACAGGGCTCAGCCCGGCAAGCCGCAGGTGCAAAGCATTGCTTACAGCAGGGATAAAGGTCGAACCTGGACAAAATATGAAGGTAACCCGGTTTTATTCCCAATGGAAACGCTAGACTTTCGTGATCCGAAGGTGTTTTGGCATGATGAATCGTCGATGTGGATCATGGTCCTTGCCGTAAGAGAACGTGTAGAATTTTACACATCTCCAAACCTGAAAGAATGGTCTTTTGCAAGCGAATTCGGTTCTGACATTCCGCATATCCACCGAGGGATATTTGAATGTCCTGATATACTTCAAATCCAAGTGGATGAGGATCCTAATACCACGAAGTGGATTCTGATGCTAAGTGTCGGGGATAGAAATGGTGTGAATCCAGATGATCCGGAACCACCGGCAGGTGGTTCTGGCATGATGTATTTCATAGGCAACTTTGACGGTAAGGCATTTGCTCTGGATGGAACGTTGGAATCTTTCGATACTATTAAATGGGTAGACTACGGATCAGACTTTTACGCGGCCGTGACCTGGAATGGGATTCCAAACGAGGACGGTCGAAAGATTTGGGTCGGCTGGATGAACAATTGGCGTTATGGTACCACGCTACCTTCAGAGGAATGGCGTGGCAAGATGTCAATTCCCCGTGAGCTACAGCTTAGGACTTATCCGGAGGGACTTCACTTAATCCAAGCACCCATAAGTGAATTAAGTCAGCTAAGAAAACCGATTTTGTCTCTGCAAGACTTGACGATTAAGCCAGGTATGAACGTGTTGTCTGATTTCTCTGCTGCAAAGGCAGAAATTATTGCAGAATTTGAAATCAGCACTGCCGTGGAATTCGGGTTCAAAGTGCGGAAGTCTTCTAATCAGGAGACGATCATCGGATACAATAGCTCGAATGGGGAGTTGTTCGTCGATCGGACGAAGTCGAGCGCCATTGATTTTCATTCCGATTTCACAGCAATACACAAGGCCCCTATGAAGCCAGAGCATGGACGGGTACAACTGAGTATTTACGTGGATTGGTCAAGTGTCGAGGTCTTCGGAAATCATGGAGAAACAATCATCTCAGACATGATTTTCCCGGACTTGGAGAGCAGGGGGCTGGAACTCTATGCCATTGGCGGAGAACTAAGGGTCGTATCGCTTCAAATCAATGATCTAGTAAGCATTTGGGGAAATGAGAATGTTTAGACGTTAACTATTGATATCATTCAAATTTTAATTATCTCACGACGGAACTCGTTAAGCATTGGCTTGATTCGACGAAGTGGTTACAGCCCGGTTGCGTGCATTCGTATCTGAAACCTGGTCCTCAAAACCAATTAAAGTAACATTTTTCTGCCTGGACACGTAACACCCGGTCGGCTCACAACCGTATCGGGTGTTTCATATCCTTGGAAAGTTAGCAGAACTCGAAAGACGACCACGGAGCAATCTCATTAAAAGTGAATAAGGGCTATTGCTCTGCAGTGGTGAAAGGCGTAAGAATCTGTCCGTGCATGCCCTGGTCAATTATCCTCAATTATAATTTCCATAAGAGAGAGAAGGTTATAATTGATGGTCTTGAGTTCTTTGAACTTAATAAGAGATACGATATGTTAGAAATCAAGTTTTCATTTCTTGAATATACTCTAGCTGATGGAACGGGAAAGAAAAAGAACGATATTTAGAAGTGATTTCGAGTGTATCAAATGAAGATCAAACATGGAAATTAATAAAACATGATTTTATAAGGTTATATGTTTATAAAATATGGGGTGGCAATACAGTCTCCCAAGTTAGAATAATTCGCCACGTTTAAAATCCCCATTACTGCAAGTTGAAAATGCATCTCATCCATAAGGCTGCTTAGGAAATGGCTTAGCAGTTAATACAGATAATTAACCCTTCCGTATGACCTAGCTCAGGCAAATTGTGCTCCAATATGGAAAATTCGAATGAAATTATCCTTTCATCTTCGAGTCTGAGTTATTTTTTAAAAAACCAAAGCTTGGCGAAACAATTACGCTAAACCTTGGAATCCGGAAGGTGGCGTCAACTGGTGAAGACAAAAAGATTAACAGACTTGGTGATACTGGTTGGGATCTTGACGAAGCCTTCCAAGCTCAATCCCAAAGAGAATATACTGTTATTGAGGAGTTCACAGATCTGGTTGAACCGTACAGTATAGACCAATTATTCGCTGATTTTACAGGATCTATGCATCTATTCGGTAATGATCCAGTCGATTTAGCGAAGCAAATTCAAGACAAGATCTATAATGAAACAGGCGTTTACGCGAGAGCAGGCATTGGTGAAAACAAAATCATCAGTAAATTGTGCTGCGATATGATTGCTAAAAAAGCTGAGGGTGGCATTAAGATAATCCACATGTTAATGAAATAATGAAAGTAGCAATTGAAGAAAATGTAAAATATTTTGCAGTAAACGGTCCAGAAATAAATAAAAAACTATTTGATAAAATCAAAGAGAACAACGGAGTAATCATATTTAGACCTATAACACTTACACCAGGAATAATGAGAGAAGCCGAAAAAGCAGGAGCGGATGTATTAGTTTCCACAGGATATGACGAAGGAGGAGGACTACCGGGAAAAGCTCTGGGTACATTTACATTGATACCTGCAATGGTCGACTCAGTAAACATTCCGGTACTAGCGGCAGGCGGAATAAACGATGCCCGTGGAGTAAAAGCGGCCTTTGCATTAGGAGCGGAAGGCGTGTATATGGGAACAAGATTTATCGCAACACAAGAAGCTCCATCAGCAATTGAAACCAAAAAAGCGATAGTCAATTCAGGGCATGAAAATATGCATTTTATAGGGAGTGGTTTACGTTCCATATTAACTAAAAAGTTAGAAATAATTCAAGAAAAATATGAAAAAAATGAAGATACAAGCAGAGATGTATCAGGAGGCTTCCGGATCGGAATGTTAGAAGGAAAGTTTGATGAAGGGATAATATCAGTCAATACTGGAATAGACATCATAAAAGACATACCCACAGTAGAAGAATTGATCGAAAGACTATTTTCAAATTGAACAAATCTAGAAATAACGAGTCACAGAATAGAGTAATTTAGGAAAGCTAAAATCACAATACTTTATAGACGATGCTTAAAGCCCTGTTTATCTTATACGCTGACTTATGAATGAAACTCTACATGGGAAGGATAGGCTAATGCTGTACTGAATGAATGAGCTTGGGCCGCTATGTGGAGAATAGTGATAATACCGGTCCCAGAATTAATGCACTAGCTATGTTCTAAATGTCACGTAGACACATAAACTGCTGCTCAGCGAGGGAGCATTTAACCCGGAATTTATGGAGCCCAAGCTCTTAAAAACATGGAAGAAAAATTACTCACTAATAGGAGAAACAAAATATGTCGATTGAAAAAACTGAAAAATCCAGAGAGATAGCAACAAAATTTTTAGATTATTTAAGTAAGGGTGATGTCAAGAGCATTAGTAACATGTTTGAAGGAAGTAATGCTGGATGGAGAGTATTGGGACAAAAAGAAAGTTTTCCTCTTGCTCGCAAGTATGGACCTGATGAGATCGGTGACTTGTTCAAGGCTGTATCACCAGTAGCAGAAGGTGGAGAGGGAAAAATCGAATTATTGGGTATCTTTGCGGATGGCGATCGAGCCTTTGTAGAAATTCATGCGAAGGCGACAAACTCGTCAGGAAAGCCCTATGATAATCGATTGCTTTTCTCGATTCATACAGGAAAAGAAGGCATAACATTAATTGAAGAATATATGGACACCCGGCATCTTGATGAACTACTGTTTCACACGGATGCTAAATAGTAGAAAAACTGTGTATGAAGTAGAATGCTTAGTTAAAGAACTTTAAAGAACTAAAATATTCTAAATGAACAATAGTCAACAAATAAGTTAGTGAATAATATGTTAACGGCAATCTTCATTGATTGTCGTTTATTTTATATACAGGCGTACAAGTTATATTATTAGACTACCAACTCTGATCATCAGAATTTTCATGTTGAGAGAGATAAATGTGATAAGAATGAAACAAAGGAGCTGACTTCTGCTGAATGCGTGTCGAGGGACAAGAACATATTCCCATTAAAGTCGCTAATTTAGCGGCTTTTTTATGTTATCGGTACAAGTTCGTGTCCCGAGCTAAGGACAAGAACTTGTACCGATTGCCGAAATGGATAAGAACTTGGTCCGATTGCCGATTATATGTATATCTAAGTGGGTAGTGAGTCTCTTTTGAGTGGCTACCACGCTAAAGGTTGGATTATGACAGAAAGTGCGGAGAACCGTATCACAGATAGAGGTGAGTTCTCTGAAGAAAAAGTCTGAATTTACAGAGTGCGGACTCTTAAGAACAGGTTGGGTAAGTCTTCCGGAATATATTGTGGCTACTATCCCAAAAGCTCTAAAAAATACGGTGATAATCAATAAACCCTGATTGTTCTTCATTTCTCCAAATAAAGTGCGCGCTTAAGACTAGAACGTAAATAAAACGAATATGAGGGAGTCTCATATTGGGAGATCTCTCGTATTCGTCTTTTTAGTCAGCATACTTGTTTATAATCATATGAGCAGCCTCATCCGCTATTTGAAAAGCCTGCTCTCGTGAAATACTGAAATCAAGCAGCAACATTTTGGGCCATAGCACCTGCCCAGCAATTAGACTCATGAATTCGTTGGCCGTCTTTGCCACATCAGGGAGGTTTATATTACCCAATTGAACTTCATCTAATAGATATTTTGTCAATTTCTGATGAACAGCACCTTCACCCAATTCATAATGAAAAAGACTGAGCTGGGGGAACTGCTTGGCTTCTGCAATGACGACCCGAAATAAAGGAGCCATTCCATCACGAGTCAGCACGCATGCGTAGTCTCGTCCGAACTTTATTAATCCTTGCAGGGGAGAGCCGAGCACCGGTGGAACGTCCCATTCGGGATCAAGCTCCCAAAAATGCTTGACGATGGTTTCAAAAATCAATTCCTTCGTCGGGAAATGATTGAAAAGTGTACCTGTAGAGAGACCAGCAAGTTTTGCAATCTGAGCTAAAGTAGTACGCGCATACCCTTTTTCAAAAAACAGTTCTTGTGCAGCGGCAATCGCGCACGCCCTTTTTTCTTCCTTTATACGTTCATGGTAAGTTGATTTTGTTCCCATAATTCCACTCCAAAGTTGGATTTAAGTCTTATCAGAGGGATAGCACCCTCTTCTCTACTATACAACAGTTGACCGTGTTCTAAAAGAAAAAGCTGCCTAAGCACCCTCGGAGGGCTTAAAGCAGCAATAGGGCTAACATATTAGAGAATCGTTTGAGCGCCATCCAGAACCAAGTCAACGCCAATGGTGAAGCGTGACTCATCCGAAGCCAGATAAACAACAGCTTTGGCAATCTCTTCGGCAGTACCCATGCGTCCAGCCGGAATCCCGTCACGAATGCGGTTAATAACCATCTCACGAATTTCGTCAGACACGCCTAGCTTGTTCTTATCGTAAAGCGGGGTATCAATCGGTCCAGGACTCACCGTATTGAAGCGAATTCCGTGAGACGATAATAAGTCGGAATTCCAGGCTTTGGTCAGGGTGGAAATGGCACCTTTAGTAGCCGCATAAGCGTTGGAATGTGCATATCCGGCATGAGAACTGCTCGATCCCATTAAAACGACAGAGGATGGGTTCGCCATCACTGGAGTTAATGCCTGCATTAAGAAAAATGGAGCTTTTACGTTGATGGCAAACAAGCGGTCAAAGGCTTCTTCATCGATTTGCTCGAATGGACGCCAGTCAGATACGCCTGCGTTTAAAAAGGCAATATCCAGTTTGCCAAAATGTTGTTCAACACGTTCAGCCAGTTGACGTTGGGCGTTGAGGTCTCGGGAATCTGCCTGAAGCACAAGGACTTGATTTCCGAGTTCCTTTTGTGTTTTTTCTACATTTGCCGGGGTTACTCCGGTGACAATCAATTCAGCGCCTTCAGCCAGAAATTGTTTGGCTGTCTCCAAGCCAATTCCGCTGGTGCCACCCGTAATAAGTGCTCGTTTACCATTAAGTCTAGTCATATTAAAACCCTCCATCGCAAGATACTTACAAGGACAAATATAAGACGATAATAGTATAAAGTCAAGTAACTCAACTTTATTTATTTTTTCTTATGTGATAAGATCATTTTGAGCACAAGAGACTGTGAATACAGAGTTAAAGAAGTTTTTTTATTCGTTTAGAGAAAGTGAGAGATGGACACTGACAAATGAGGGAGGAGTAGTCCTGATGGGACATCAGCTAAATAGGTTCAACGTCTGAAGATCGTTATCAAGTAGGAGAAGCCGGGAGGGCTTCCACTGTCTAAATTAGATACAAATACTCGTACAGAAGAGTATTTGTATCTATAGGAAATCGGCTCCCATTTGCGATTGAAGTCACGAAAACCAATCGTTGAATAATTTGTTTCAGAGAATAGAAGAAGGTTGATATGGTTTTGAACTCTTATGCAACTCTTTTTGGCAATGTTGGGCTATATCATGACTATTAATGTCTCTATGGAAGGTGAGTATAAATTGAAAACAATGGTTATTATCGGTGCAGGACCAGGTCTGGGATTCTCGCTGGCCAAGACTTTTGGAAAAAACGGTTTCCGTATCGCCCTAGTTTCAAGAACACAGGAGAAATTGGACAAATATGCAGAGCAGCTTGGTGAGATGGGAATTGAAGCTCAGGGTTTTGCTGCCGATATCACTAACAAAATGCAACTTATGAGAGCTTTTCAAGAAATTAAGAATACGTTCGGTACAATCGATGTCTTGGAGTTTAGCCCGCATAGTGGAAATGTTACTACAACATCTGTTCTGGAAACGACTGGTGAGAGCGCACTTCAATTTTTCAACAATGTTGTCATCGGAGCTATTAATACAGCTAGACAATCTTTCCAGAAATGATTGAACGGGGTGAAGGAGCACTTCTTTTCACAAGCGATCTTTCCGCAATGAGTCCAAGCTCGATGTTTGGAAATTCAGGTATCGCCATGTCAGGACTCCGAAACTATATTCTTAGTTTACACGAGCGTTTGCTTCCTCTTGGAGTATTTGTGGGCCATTTATCCATTAGTCCTTTAATCAAACAGGGTACAAGTTTTGATCCTGATCAAGTGGCTGAGGCTTGGTACAATCTGTATGATAAAAGAACAGAGGTAGAGGATACTTTTCCTAAGGGAATCGTGCAATTTATCAAAAAATAAATAAATGCTAAGACTTATATAAATCCTGATTATATTAGACGTTTTTTAGTAACCATAAGTACCTTGATACAAGGCAGTTTTCAAATCATTCTGGAACAACTGCCTTGAGGAGAGATAAACAGAGGGAGGGGCGGTATTTACTTAGCTGTTAAAGATGAACAAGAGTCACACTGATTATGTAACAACTTATTCCAATAGGGAACCATGAGGTGTCATCGGTTTAACCGAGAATGTGCCGGCATCTGAATATCCCAAAAAACGGTGTCAACAGGCTTTGTCCTGAGAGGCTCAATCGCTCGAATCGGATCCATATACCGCCCAACTACCATCACATCCCCGATCTTCACAATAAAATTTCCAGAAGATCAAGAGCATCTTCTTCATCGTCGACCAGCATCACATGAACCATCGAAACCTTCTCTCCTTATCATGAAGTACATGTATGATTCATCACGTCCTATAAATTCCTCGAATTTTTAGCTACAAAGGAACGTATTAGCTCTTCGATCCGTGAATTATCCATTACGTTCAGGTGCTTTTCGCGGATTAATTTTCTCTTTTGCATCTCGTAGTAATCAAGCAGCGTTTTCTCCAAAGGTAAGCCGTGTTGGACAAGGAACGACGGATCAAGTATTCGTCGCAAAATCAGTTCATCATCCAATATAAAAATCGCAGAGTTCACTGGATAAAAAATCCCCTGTTCCGCTCCTAAACGATACAGTTCACCTAACTGCTTAAAACGAAATTGTTGTGCATCGACAATTTCTTCATACAAACGCGGATTATATACTTTAAAATCATTCAAAAAATGTTCTGGAAAATAGTAGTTAATCATTAAAGACTGCTCAAATGACTTTTGATATCGTTCCAAGATGGCCTCGTTCTCGTCTGCAGAAGATATATCCACATTACGCATATAATCTGTGTAGTTTGAGATGACCAAGGATAATATTTCTTCTTTGGAAGAGAAATATTTATACATCGTCACTTTACTTACATCCATAAATTTAGCCATATCCTCAGCTCTCATGGAAATGAGGCTATCCTTGCGAGCACGAATAACAAGTCTATATATCATTTCTCTGCACGTTTTATCACGTTGATCTTCGTTCAGCGAATTCAAGACATGATACACTCATCACTTCAGAGAGGGTTTGGCGTCAAGGAAATGATGGATGCAATCCACGCGTCTGCCGATTCGATTAGGAGGCATCAAAGGCAAAAACATAGGGAGCGAAGCGGTTGTTAATTCAACCGTGAGGAGTTTCGGCTCGGCGAGCGGATCAATTATTCATCCGTCTCGCGCATTTTTTCCCTAGTACTCTAGGGGGGCGTTGCGAAAATACCGATCCAACATCCATGTCTATGTCTATATGAATCAGATCGGATCGCAAAAGCAAAAGAGAGGAGCCCATTTTAAATGAGTAAAGTTTGGACAAAAGACAATATCCCGGATATGTCAGGGAAGGTGGTCGTCGTCACAGGCGGGAATAGCGGTATCGGTTTCGAAACAGCGTTAGCATTAGCCAAAGAGAGGGCAACGGTTATTCTTGCTATTCGAAACATGGAAAAAGGTGAAGCAGCCCTGAATAAAATAAAATCCGTCTATGCCAGTGCAAATGTCAAAGCCATGAAGCTCGACCTTAGCGATTTGAATAGTGTCAGGGCGTTTGCAGCAGATTTTCTTAAAAAGCACGAATCTTTGTCAATTCTCATTAACAATGCAGGCATTATGGATCCACCTTATGGGTTGACCAAGGATGGCTTTGAATCCCAATTTGGCAGTAACCATTTAGGGCATTTTGCACTAACCGGATTGCTGCTGCCGCGCTTGATTTCTACTCCGAATTCGAGAGTGGTAACGCAGAGCAGTTTGCTCGCTCATAATGCCTCCATCGATTTTGATAATTTAGATGGTTCTAAAGGATATAGCGCCCGGAAGTTTTATGGTCAAAGCAAGCTTGCAAATCTATTGTTTGCAAGAGAATTACAGACCAAGTTTCGTAGCAATCATATTGATTCCATGAGCGTCGCTTGTCATCCCGGAATCTCGCATACCAATTTATTTTCCTTTGGATCAGGGAAGCGGGCAAATATAATCATAAGGATGATTTCAAGTATTGTAAGTCAACCGGCACATATGGGCGCGTTGCCTGCTTT
>NZ_WUDQ01000113.1:0-9640 GCF_009827695.1 Paenibacillus sp. OT2-17
GCGCAAAATGAAAATTCCACTGTTGTCGATTGCTATCATCTCCGTATGTTCAGGTTTGGTGATTGGCATATCCATGCAATTGGGCGCATTACTATCTCGTGTCCTGTCTCCTGTATATACGACCGTTTTCGGCGCTGTCATCCTGATCTGTATCGGCTGTTACTCTTTGTTTCAAGCTCTGCACCGCAAAGAGGATTCGCTAGAGGATTCAGCGGAGGCCTCTCGGGGGCAGCTTCTTACAGAACAGACTGATCCAGTGAGCAGATCTGTTCTTGGAGAGAAGAAGAGTATAGAGGATGCTGATACAGAGTCTTTCCTTAGCTCAAGAAAAGATCTGTCGGCAGAAGCTTCTGTAGAGCAGCAGGAGCGAACGCTATTTTCTCTGGAGTTCCGCAAATGGGGACTTGTTATTCGGATTCTTCGAAGCCCGTCTGCTGCGGATATGGACCGTTCTGGCAGTATATCTGCTACCGAAGCGGTTTGGCTGGGTATTGCATTATCGGTCGATGCGTTCGGAGCGGGATTAGGGGCAGCTATGCTTGGTTTTCAGCCACTGTCTACTGCGCTGGCTATTACGTTATTCAGTGGAACATTTTTGATTGCAGGGATGAAGGCAGGCTTCTTTCTATCAGCATTTCGATTTATGAAGGCGCTGGGTGTATTGCCGGCATTATTACTGATTATGATGGGCATATTGAAGCTGTTATGAGGTGAAAGAGCATGAATATCGGATTAACCGGAGGTATTGCTACCGGAAAAAGCACCGTGTCGGCTCTTTTGGTCGCCAAAGGTGCGCTGCTGATCGACGCAGATGCCATTGCCCGGGAAGTGATGCTTCCGGGGCATCCGGTGCTGGCGGCGGTCATACAGCATTTTGGACAAGCTATAGTGAACAGTGACGGAACCCTGCACCGCAAAAAACTGGGTGAGATTGTATTCGGAGACCCTGCCCAGCGGCAGGCACTTAACGATATTACACATCCTGCTATTCGTGAGGAAATGCGACTGCGTATGGAAGCATATGAACGGGAACAGCCGGACAAGCTTGTTTTGGCAGATATCCCGTTAATGTACGAGTCCGGGCTGGAGAGCTTGTACGAGGAAATTATGGTTGTGTACGTACCACGTGATATTCAGCTCCAGCGTCTGATGCTCAGAGACGGTCTGACGGAGGAACAAGCTGGACTTCGGCTGTCCGCACAAATGGATATTGAACAAAAGAAAAACTTGGCCGATATCGTTATCGATAATAGCGGAACACAGTCTGAGACGAAACGACAAATTGATCAATTTTGGCAGCGGAAGGGACTTGCATGAACATTTTGCGAAAGAAAAGAGTCCTGCTCACTTTGTTTGTCGGGTTTGTCCTGATTCTGTTCCTCAATTCAAATTGGATGTCCTGGTTCTATCCGATTCAATATAAGGATGAGATTCGGCAGTATTCACAAACGTATGAAGTGGACCCATTTTTGGTGGCGTCTATTATCCGCGTAGAAACCAATTTTAAAACCAGTAAGCAATCGCATAAGGGTGCACTGGGGTTGATGCAGATTATGCCGAATACAGCAAATTGGATTATGGACAGCGCCCAGATTCAAAAGGTTCCGCTAGACAGTGTCAAGCACGAGCCTGGTACCAATATAGAGCTGGGAACCTGGTATTTGCATAACCTATCCATGAAGTTTCAGGATAATCCTGTAGCAATCGTAGCTGCTTACAATGCAGGGCCGGGTAAAGTTCAAGAGTGGCTCGATAAGGGAGTGTGGGATGGAAAAGAAGAGTCCATTAAGCAAATCCCTTTTGGTGAGACACGACATTATGTACAGCGGGTCATTTATTACTACAGGCAATACACGAAAATTTATAATGATTTTTAAAAGACAAGTTAATGACATGATGAGCCTTTTCGCTTTAAAATGAAAAAAAGCGCAGGACAGGCTGTTTTTAGCAGCCCGTCCATACACTTTTTCTTGTTATTTCTGCATTATTACCGCGATTATTGGTATTGACCTGCCAATTGTTGTTCGGCGATCGTTACGAGGCGTTTTGTGATGTAGCCCCCGATCGAACCGTTCTCATAGGAAGTCATGTTACCTTGGTATCCATCTTGAGGAATGCTGATACCCAGCTCTTGAGCGATCTCATATTTCATTTGCTCCAGAGCGCCGGAGGATCTGCTGACTACCAGATTGTTGGAGTTGCCATTGTTTCCTTGTGCCATTGTTGTTCACCTCCTCGCGATGTGGTAAACATATTATGATCCGTTTTGACAAAATTATTACTAAAAATCTTCGGGAATTTATTGGAAAAAGAAAGTGGTGAGATTATGAAATGTCCGTATTGTGCCTACAATGGCACGAAAGTGTTGGATTCGCGACCTGCGAATGATAACAAGTCCATCCGTCGCCGCCGTGAATGTGAGCAGTGTGCCAGGCGTTTTACCACCTTTGAAATGGTGGAGGAAACCCCACTCATGGTCATCAAAAAAGACGGCAGCCGTGAAGAGTTTAGTCGTGATAAAATGCTGCGCGGTCTCATTCGAGCCTGTGAGAAGCGCCCAGTATCCGTCGAGCAATTGGATATGATCGTATCCCAGGTGGAGAACGCTATCCGCAACACAGCAGCCACAGAAGTCGATAGTCAGCAGATCGGGGAGCTGGTCATGGAACAGCTTTACCCAGTGGATGAAGTCGCCTACGTACGTTTTGCGTCCGTCTATCGTCAGTTTAAAGACATCAATATGTTTATGAAGGAACTGAAAACATTGTTATCTAAAGATACAGCCAGCGACTGATCGCTGACTGTATCTTTCTTGGGTCAAGGTGGGAAGATGATTATATTTTTTTTATAAAAGTATTGACACAGGAATAAAAATTTTATATGATATAGAAGTCGCTTGAAACGTTGATTAACTTACTTATGATGGGGCCTTAGCTCAGCTGGGAGAGCGCATCGCTGGCAGCGATGAGGTCAGGGGTTCGATCCCCCTAGGCTCCACCAAACTTTTATTATGGACTCTTAGCTCAGTTGGTAGAGCAGTTGACTCTTAATCAATTGGTCCAGGGTTCGAGTCCCTGAGAGTCCATCCTTTTAGAAAAAACGGCAGAGATGCCGTTTTTTTGTTGTTTATAGATCTATTCCCAGTCTAACCGAGAACAGTTATGGGGTTTTCATTAGCATTTTTTCATTAGCATATCAAAAGAAGTATGGCAAAAAAGAACATCATTGTTTAACGCTGACTGACATAATCGGAAAGGGATTTGAGATACTCACCATTCACCAATTTTCTGGGGGCGAATACGGCTGTTAAGAAAGTTAGAGATTTTGAACGCGCGATTTTTTCATCCATCATGGAATGGTCGGCTTCAGGTAAATGAATCACGGACAGCAGTTCTGGAGGTATTTTCTGGCGATAGACTCGCTCGGTACCCTTTACATCAACATTAATATCTTTGCCAGCCAGAACCAAGAGTACAGGAGAATGGAAGTGACTTAATTCTTCGGTGGAATCAGACAGAAAATTTTTGCCTATAAAGCTCCATCTTTCTTTGGAAATCATATCGTCAGGATCGGCTATGCCTAGATATTCTTCATAAGAAGCATGTTTTTTCAGTAACTGTAGAACTTCTTGATCGTAGTTCAATGTCTTTTGAATTTCTTGCGGAGTAGCTCCTTCTTGTTCCATTTCTTTTCTGGTATTAAATTGTCCTTGGGAAATCCAGTTCACGGCAGGCGATACAAGGATGCTGAATGCAATATCATGCTCCTCTTTAACGATCTTCGGAATGACCCATCCTGCTTGACTGGCTCCCCATAGGCCGATTTTTTGCTTATCAATCATCGGTAAGCTTCTTGCCCAGTCTATTGCATATCGGATCTCCTGTGCGCGGTCCTCCATGCTTTGGTCGAGCCAATTGCCAGGAGCGCTGTTAATACCGGGCTTATTCAGTGACAGGGAGGCATAACCCTTGGAAGCGAACTTTTCCCACAGTGGTTTGTATCCATCATCATATGTGTCATTAATAGGACCATCCCCATGGACAAAAACAACCAGTCCAACCTTTCCCGAGTAGTTCCTAGGCAAAGCTAATGTACCTGTTAACAGCCCTTTAGGTGTCGCAATTTGTATGTTTTCTTCTGTCATCTTGTAGGAATTTTGATATAGAACAATTAGTATCAAGGCAACAGCCAGAGCTGCCGCAATACCAAAAGTAAGCTTGAATGTTTTTTTCAACGATGCTCTCTCCTCGAATGCAGGTTCTCTTTCCAACTCATCAGATACCATACAGGCTCCTTGAACCAAAAATGCCGTAACCCATTATACTTGGATTGTTCTACTTCAAACGCCAGTTTGTGATACAAACGGATAGCCCCTTGGTTCTTATGCGCTACATGAAGCGTCAATGCATGAAACCCAGATTCAACCGTAAATTGCTGTGCGAAAGCTAGAAGAAGGCGTCCTATTCCCTGGTTACGATGACTTGAACGAATCGCCAAATGATCAATGTAACACTCATTTGCAGCGGGGGTATACTCCAGCGCATGCATACCTGTCAAAAATTTAAATACATTGAAGCAACCAAACTGTTTTAGGAGCGGAGCTAAAGAAATGGGATTTGTTTCAGGAAGTGAAGAGGAGGGGGCCTTCCATTTGAGGGAAAGAACACCGACAACATCTTCGTTCTCTTTGGCTACAAATTGTTTCATAGATGAAGAATAAGGATTTTGAACCCAAACCTGCATTAACAACTTCTGTATATCTTGCTCCTCCAGTGTAACAAGAGATTGGAATTTTGCTTTAAACGATTCGACTAAAAGACTGCAAACAGCTTCATGGTCTTGTTTCTGGTATGCAACAATGTCAAAGGATTTTGCACTCATTTAACGCCCTCCAAGATTTATTCTACTTTAACCTGAATTTCGTATTGCAGCTTGTTGTTGTCGAACATCGAAAGATAAGATTTTTCTACTAGAACAATCTTGCTTTGGCAGTTATATTGGTGATGAGCTACATATCGTTCCATTTGTTTAATTTCATAATCAATCTCTGGTTCTTCAATGACGGAAAGATGCTTATAAAGATAGTTGCCCTCTTCCAGAATATAGTCAGCCACATCCGCCGTTTCATAACATAGCTTCGCCTGTCCAGCATCAGACAAGTAATGCAGGTCATTTTCAAATAATCGAGGTGGGGCAGGGCGGTGTTCAAATAGGTTACCGGCAGTGAGCTCTTGACCATTCTCCAATGCAAACCATAGCTTTAAATGACGGGGACCTAATCGTTTGACCTGATACTCATCGTCCTGCTGGGCCCGATTATTATGTTCTTCTAACACTTTGTGAATAAACTGTTCATGCATCTTCAAGTTAGCTATTTCGGCCTGTACCTTCTGCAACGAATGCTCTAAAAGCTGGTTATAGTCATCGGCAGCATAGGAAGTCATACATTCTTGAATCTGATCGACAGGGACATTTAATTTGCGTAATAATAAAATATGCGAAAGCTGATAAATCTCATGAAGCCCGTACATTCGATATTGATTTTCTTCTGTATGTGATGGATACAGGACTCCCTTTTCTTCAAAATAACGCAGTTGATGTACAGATACATTCATGAGCTGAGCAAGCTGGCTGATCGTAATGTGTTCTTTCAATGGTAGGACTCCTTTACTGATAGTTGAATAACTCCACTATAAACCTTAGGTCAGACCTAGGGTCAATAGAAAATATCAAATCAAATCTTGGATAGGCGTATGTGTCGAGCATTTGATGCCCACACCAAGGGAGAGACTGGAGAGTTTACCTGTCGGTGATAACCCGTTATAATCATAAGATTAGTGAGCATAAACAAGATGCTCCGGATGAAGGTTAGAATGGGGAAATCATGTTGAAAACTTTTAAAAAGGTATACATTGAGATAACGAGCATTTGCAATCTCGCATGCAGTTTTTGTCCTCAAACACAGCGTGTCAAAAAATTTATTGATCCGGAAGTCTTTCGAAATGTGCTTGATCAGGTCAAACCACACACGGATTACATCTATTTGCATGTAAAAGGAGAGCCGTTGCTCCATCCGAAAATTGATCTTTTGCTGGAAAGTGCTCATGAGAAAGGCTTGAAGGTCAATATAACCACCAATGGTACCTTGCTGCCGAAGACCGGACATAAGCTGCTTGGGCAGCCAGCGCTGCGTCAGATGAACTTCTCTCTCCACAGTTTTGACGGGCATGAAGGCTCCGTGGATCGAGAAGGGTATTTGGGTAATATTTTCACGTTTGTAAGAGAAGCGGTGAAACACAATGTCATTATTTCGTTCCGTCTCTGGAACTTGACTGAAGATAATTTGACTAATGTGCAGCGTCAGCGCAACCGGGAAACACTTGAACGACTGGAGCAAGAGTTTGGACTGGACTATCGGATTGAGGAAAAGGTGATACCGGGCAGTGGGGTCAAAATCGCACCAAACGTTTATTTGAATCAAGACCATGAATTTGAATGGCCGAGCCTCAGTGCTCCGGAAGATGACGGAAAAGGCTTTTGCCATGCACTCCGTAGCCAAGCGGCGGTATTGGTGGATGGAACGGTGGTCCCTTGCTGTCTGGATGGAGAAGGCGTCATAAATTTAGGTAACGTGCATGAACAATCTTTTTCCGACATTGTGGAAGGGGAGCGTGCAAACCGTCTGTACTTCGGGTTCTCTAAGAGAGAAGCGGTAGAAGAGTTATGCCGAAAATGCGGGTACCGCAAACGATTTGGAACATAACCGAGATTTGGCAGGTGGAGACTTCGAATCTCTGACAAATCGTTACCTCCGTTTTGAGTTTAGATTCTTAGGAAAAATCCGCTAAACATCAAGGATTTCTTGGTGTTTAGCGGATTTTTTGCATACGTAAAACATACTTACATTCAACTATTAACCAGCGCTTTGGCATACTGTTTGCCTGCCGAGAGAAGGCTGTCACTCAGTTTAGGATCATTAACAGAACGTGCAAGCACAAGAGAACCAACCATACTACTGAACAATGCACTGCCCTTGGACTGATCCATTCCCCCCAAATTGGAGATAAACGTAATCATTCTTTCCAACTCCTGCGTGAATATCTGCCGGATTTCTTCGGAAGAACGGGCTATTTCTACGGAAAGGGCAGGAATAATACAGCCTATTTCTGTTCGATCACGGTGATGGGTGCTTAAATAGTAATCGATGACAACATTAATTTTAGGATCTTGCTTTTCTTGGTCAACGGCCTCCTGAAGCAGTGCGAGGGTATCACTGACGGCATAGCGACAGGCTTCGGCGACTAGCTGTTCTTTGTTATCAAAGTGTGAATAAAACCCGCCGTGAGTTAATCCTGCCCCTTTCATAATAAAGGGCACACTTACATCTTGAATACCGTTGGCACGGAAAGCTTGGGCAGCACTTTCAACGATCTTACTCCGCACTTTCATCTTATGGCCTTTTGGATAAGGCATTGTAATCACTCCACGGGTTTATAATGCTAACTTCAAAATATTATAATCATCATAATAAAACGTGTCAATTTGTCTTCCTATAACGACAACTTCAGAAAGGCTGATCAAGACTATTGACGCTTTTAAAATATGATGACTATAATATATTATAATCATCATATTTTAAATCATGCCATTTTAACAGGAGGTATTAGTTATGAGCAAGCATGAATCTGTAGAAACACTGGTCATTGGATCAGGGCCAGGAGGTTATGTGGCAGCATTGCGTTCTTCTCAGCTTGGAATGAAAACGGCGATTGTTGAACGCAGTCAGCTAGGTGGAGTGTGCACGAATGTGGGCTGCATTCCATCCAAAGCTTTGATTGCCGAAGCACATCGCTATGAGATACTCAGGCAGGTAAATCAGGCAGATGCAGCGATGTCATTCGTGAATGCTCAGGCTTTCAAACAGGGGATTGTGAATAAGCAGGCAGGCGGAGTTGGCTTTTTAATGAAAACGGCAGGTGTGAGCATTCTGAAAGGGGAGGCGAGTTTGGTTGATGGGCATACAGCCATCATCAATCAAAATGGAGCGGAACAAACGATATCCTTTAAGTATGCCATATTGGCAACCGGCTCCCGTCCAATCGAGCTGAAAGCATTTCCGTTTGGCGGACGTATTTTGTCCTCTACAGAGGCGCTTTCGCTTCCAGCGGTTCCGTCCAGCCTGATCGTGATAGGTGGTGGATATATTGGCGTTGAGCTTGGACAAATGTATGCCAAATTTGGAACAAAGGTAATGATTCTGGAGGGAGGGGAACGGGTGCTGCCGGGATTTGAGACGGACCTTGTGGCCCCTGTTGTTAAGCAATTGAAAACAGATGGTGCAAGCATCGTAACTGGGGCGATAGCCGAAAAAGTCGTGCAGAATACGGATACTATTACGCTGCATTATTCAAAAGATCAAGAGCAGCATCATGTCACCGCTGAGTTTGTATTAGTTACTGTAGGCAGAAAACCGAATACGGATGGCAGATTAGGATTGGAGCACATTGGCTTGCCACTGACGAGCAGGGGGTTGATCGAGACAGACGAGCAGTGTAGAACGGCTATTCCGCATATTTTTGCCATTGGAGATATTACGGAGGGTCCAGCCCTTGCCCATAAGGCTTCCTATGAAGCGAAGATTGCGGCAGAAGCGATTGCAGGTCAAGCTGCTAAAGTGGATTATAAAGCCATGCCGCTGGTTGTCTTTTCTGAACCAGAGCTGGCTAGTGTTGGCCTAAGTGAAACAGAAGCAAAGGAAAAAGCCTTACCGATTGTCATTGGCAGAGCTTTCTTTGCAATTAACGGCAGAGCATTGGCGCTAAGGGCAGCAGAGGGGTACATCAAAATCGTAGCAAAGCAGGGGTCGGGGATCGTATTGGGGGCGCAAATCGTCGGCGTCGAAGCTTCAACACTCATTTCCGAGCTTGCTCTGGCTATCGAGATGGGAGCAACCGTAGAAGACTTAGCTCTAACCATTCATCCCCATCCTACATTGGGAGAAGTAATCATGGAGGCTGCGGAGAATGCGGTCAGAAAAATGGACCGTCCAAAGTAGAGGCTCCGTATGAAATCACTTCATTGCCTGTGAGAATAATTATCAACTATAATATATTATAGTTTGAATATGAGTTTGAGCAGGTACGTGGATGGTTTGGATCGGGGGCTGAACAAAAGCAATGAAGTTGAATGATCACATTTTGCTGTGGAATCATGTTTTTATACAGGTGATGGATGTTCGTCATAAGAAGATCGAAGAAGGGGAGGAGCTACGAACCTATCGACTTCCTGCCAGTGCGTTCTTGTATACCGTTCGTGGAAACGCACGGGTACGGTTGGATAACAGTATTCACAGGGTAGAGCGTTTCCATGTACTGCATGGCGGAAAAGGAATGTGCCTGAGTATCCTGGCGGAAGAGGTGCTTGAATATTACATCATTTTGTACAAGGCAACGTTGGCCCTGCCTAGCCGCAAAGAGATTGCACAATTGCTGGAAAAGGAAAATCCTTTTCAGAACCAGTATGCTTTCGCACCTCATTACCCACTGCCCCTGTACGATAAAGTGAAGCTGTTGGAGCAAGAATGGCGTGAAGCTTCCGGACTTGGCAAACTGCATGTCAAAGCCTTATTTCAACAATTTGT
>NZ_WUDQ01000114.1:0-9369 GCF_009827695.1 Paenibacillus sp. OT2-17
GAAGCGGACAAAAAGTCTCGTGAAATCATCACACTGGCCATCCAACGCTGTGCGGTAGATCATGTAGCAGAAACGACGGTTTCTGTTGTCACATTGCCGAACGAAGAAATGAAAGGCCGGATCATCGGGCGCGAAGGCCGTAATATCCGTGCACTTGAAACCCTTACAGGAATTGACCTCATTATTGATGATACGCCGGAAGCTGTTATTTTGTCTGGATTTGATCCGATTCGTAGAGAGATTGCGCGTACTGCGCTTGAAAAGCTCGTAGCGGACGGACGGATACATCCGGCTCGTATTGAAGAGATGGTGGAAAAATCCCGTAAAGAGGTGGACGAACGAATCCGTGAGTATGGTGAACAGGCCACCTTTGAGGTGGGCGTGCATAGCTTGCATCCAGATTTGATCAAGATCTTGGGACGTCTCAAGTTCCGTACAAGTTACGGACAGAACGTATTGAAGCACTCGATGGAAGTTGCATACTTGACAGGTCTGATGGCCGGGGAACTGGGCGAAGACGTTGTACTGGCAAGACGGGCAGGATTGCTGCATGACATCGGGAAGGCGCTGGATCATGAAGTGGAAGGATCGCACGTTGAAATTGGCGTGGAGCTGGCGAAGAAGTACAAGGAACACCCGGTCGTCATCAACAGCATTGCTTCACATCACGGCGATTGCGAAGCGACTTCAGTGATCGCCATGCTGGTTGGGGCGGCAGATGCCCTGTCAGCAGCAAGACCGGGAGCGCGGCGTGAAACGCTAGAGACGTACATCCGTCGTCTTGAGAAGCTGGAACGCATCTCCGAATCTTTTGAAGGCGTTGAAAAATCATACGCGATTCAAGCCGGACGCGAAGTTCGTGTCATGGTACAGCCAGAGAAAATTGATGATGCGGAAGCATTCCGACTGGCCCGCGATATTACGAAAACGATTGAGAATGAACTGGACTATCCGGGACATATCAAGGTCACCGTCATACGCGAGACCCGTGCGGTAGAATACGCAAAATAAAAGCATTTCAATGAAAAGTGGCCGCTGCTTGTAGGGCCACTTTTCATTATGTAAGGCAGACTAGGGAGGGCTTTCTATCAACGTATTATTTATTGGAGACATCGTCGGCAGTGTAGGCAGAAAGGCACTGAGGGAGAATCTCCCTTCGCTAAAATCAAAATACAACCCGCATGTTATTATTGTGAATGGAGAAAATGCGGCTTCGGGAAGAGGAATTACCCCAGCCATCGCCAGAGAGTTTTTTGATTGGGGCGTTCATGGGATTACGATGGGAAATCATACTTGGGACAATAAGGAAATATTTGATTTTATAGATGATGAGCCGCGGATCATCCGCCCGGCTAACTTTCCACCAGGAACACCAGGACGGGGTTATACCGTTGTAAAAGGTGGAGGTAAGGAGCTGGCTATTGTTAATCTGCAAGGTAGAACTTTTTTGCCAGCTATTGACGATCCATTCCGTGCAGCAGATGAAATTGTCGATGAGCTGCGCAAAAAACATAAACATATCCTAGTTGATTTCCACGCCGAAGCAACCTCGGAAAAAATCGCAATGGGTTGGCATTTGGATGGACGTGCTTCAATCGTGGTAGGTACGCACACACATGTACAGAGCAATGACGATACGATTTTGCCACAAGGAACTGCGTATCAGACAGATGCGGGAATGGTAGGTCCTTATGAGGGAGTGCTTGGGATGCAGAAAGAGGCTGTGTTACAGAAATTCCAGACCCAGCTTCCAGTACGTTTTCAAGTGGACATGGGCAAATGGCATTTTCATGCCATCAGCGTAGAGCTGAATGATAACGATGGAAAAGCCCGCAAAATTCAGAAAATCAGACTCAAAGAAGATGAATGGCGGATGGATTAACCTTTTTGTGAGCTACTTAAGGAAAGAATAAGGAAAACTGTCACCAAAAAGCAGGAATTTTTTGCTGACCCTCGAATAACATCTAATAGTGGAATCAAACCATCATCATTCCCAGGGGAGGTACTTACTATGGATGTATTAAAAGTATCAGCAAAATCCAATCCCAATTCAGTTGCAGGCGCACTCGCAGGAGTACTGCGTGAACGCGGAAATGCAGAATTACAGGCGATTGGAGCGGGTGCACTAAACCAAGCCATTAAAGCGGTAGCCATTGCCCGGGGATTTGTCGCACCAAGCGGAGTGGATTTGATTTGTATTCCTGCTTTTACAGACATTGTTATTGATGGAGAAGATCGGACTGCGATCAAATTGATTGTAGAGCCAAGATAATAAATGTAAGTTGCCTGAGCCTGTTTACGATTTGTAAACGGGCTTTTTTGCTTTGTGAGTCTGTTACTATGATTTTTAAAATAAATTTGTGATGCTTCAATCTCTAAATGGAGGTAAGATGCATGAATGATAAGCTAAAAGTGAATTGGCCAGTTGTTGACTTTCATTGTGATGTGTTATGTAAAATGCAGCTCGATGCGCAGATCGATTTCAGTCATCCATCGCTTGATGTCACAAAAGAACGTTTGCTAGAAGGTAACGTGCGGTTGCAAACATTTGCTATATATATTTCTCAGGTATTGGGCACGCCAAGATTTGAGCATGTGATTCGTCAAATTGAGCTGTTCAGGCAGCATGTTACCTCTATCTCAGGTGGGTTGAGACCATTGCTGTGGAAGGAAGACTTGGTAATGTGTAAAAATACGTCCGCAGTGCATCAGGAGGAGCAAGTAAAGCAGGCAGGAAAAGAGAAGCGCATGGAAAAGATAACGTATGTGGATGGTAATGGGACGGATCATACATGGGCACCTTGGGCTTTGCTCTCACTGGAGGGGGTAGATGCGCTGGAAGGGAACCCGTTTTATGCAGAATTGTGCTATGCCATGGGAATACGATTGATTGGACTGACATGGAATTATGCGAACTGGGCAGCTGACGGCATTATGGAACATAGAGGTGGCGGGCTGAGTAGCAAGGGGCGCGATTTGGTCAATCGCTGTAATGACCTGGGACTGCTGCTAGATGTATCGCATTTGTCCGTACAGGGCTTCTGGGAGGTGCTAGAGGAGGCCACTCTACCGCCCATTGCTTCGCATTCGAATGCCTTTGCGAAGTGTGCTCACCCCCGTAATCTATGGGATGAACAGATTCGTGCACTGATCGCTCGTAACGGACGGATTGGTTTGACCTTCGTCACAATGTTTCTCAAAGAGCAGGGTACGATAACCGCTGAGGATCTGCTACCGCACATTGAGCATATTTGTTCATTAGGCGGCGAAAGGCATTTGATGTTTGGCTCTGATTTTGACGGTATCGAGCACCATGTGCAAGGGCTGGAGCACTCGGGGAAATATCCGATTTTTGCAGAACTGCTGCTGAAGCATTACCCTGAGGAGCTGGTCAAGGGATGGCTGGGAGGACATGCGCTGGAATACTTGCAAACGAATCTGCCTTCCAAAATTTCTTCTTAAATAGCTATTTATAGAGGGAATTTTTAGCTGCGAACACTCTTGACAAAGCGAGAAGGATTACGAAATAATTGGAGCATCTTAGAATTGCATGGTGCTAAAATAACATTTGCAGAAATACGGCAGACGTTGGAGCGAGACTGACGGGTCACCATGCTGCACCGCCATATCAGAGGGGGCTCCATTACATAATGTTGATAAAAAAGGTTACCTGGCTTGAGCTCTTTTATGACTTGTTGTTCGTAGCTGCTGTCTCCAAGGCCACTCATGTTTTGCTACATGTTGAGCATGGTAGTATCTCATGGGAACATATGGAAAAGTTTATTATGATTTTTATCCCAATATGGTGGGCTTGGGTGGGGCAAACGGTCTACAACAATCGTTTTGGGCAAGACAGTATAACACATCGAATTTTTATGATCCTGCAATTGTTTTTCGTGTTGATCATGACCGCCAGCCTGAATATAGATTTTGATGCGTATTATGTATCTTTTTTTGTTGGCTATATTGGGTTAAGAGGTTTGACTGTCGTTCAATATTTACTTTCGGCACCCAAAGAAACGGCTCATAAACAGGAAACAGCTCGTTTTTTCGGAATTTATTTTTGGATTGGAATAGTCATCTCTAGTTTCTCCCTCTTCTTTGATTCTTGGGTTCGATATTTGATTTTATATACAGGTATAGCTATTGATATCCTCGTTCCTTTGATTGGCCGTAAAAAGTTGGTGATCACACCTATCCATACGGAGCATCTTTTAGAACGCTTTGCACAGTTCACCTTAATTTTGCTTGGCGAATCAGTGATAAGTATGCTTTCTGTTTTACAATCCGATCATTTTACGGTTTCTTCTATTGTATTTGCTGCTTTGGCTTTTGTATTAGTCATCGCAATCTGGTGGCAATATTTTGAGAATATGGAGAAGCGCGTAGATAAATCAAAACAATCAGCAGGACAGACTATTATTTATGGTCATTTGTTTATTTATCTTTCCCTTAGCATGCTAGCTGCTTCGATTCAGCTCTTGTTTTTGGGACAAGTAGACTATATCTTTGTGCTTTGCTTTACCTTTGCTTCTGTTTTTATTTACTTTTTGTCGGTTTTGCTGGTATTTCATCAGTACCGATTAAGTCATCTGAAACCTCGTCTCAGAGTCATTTTTTTCTTAACTGGAATACTCTGTGTCCTGTTTATTCTTAATATATTTGTTGTCGTTCCCCCTCATCTCATCGTAGCTGAAATCATGCTTTTCTTTCTCTTGTTCGCTAAAACGACGGTTTGATCCGATTTCTATGGACGATATTTAACGCCGATTAGGGCGAAAAAGGGAACTTTATACGCTCTCCTTTTCTTTCTTGGCAAAATAGGAGTATAATAGCATAGATGTGTAAAGTATTGTATAGAGAAAAAGGAGTGACCACACGATGAGTAAAATCGTACCTGTCGGCGTTTCAGCCCGTCATATTCACCTGACTCAAGAGCATATTGAAATTTTGTTCGGAGCAGGCTATCAATTAACTGAATTTAAACCTTTGTCCCAAACAGGACAATTTGCCGCAAATGAAACGGTAGCTGTAATTGGTTCTAAGGGTCAATTTGATAAGGTTCGCATTTTGGGACCTGCTCGTCCCGCTTCCCAATTGGAAATCTCTCGCACTGATTCCTTTGCTATTGGTGTAAAAGCACCTGTACGCGAATCTGGTAGCATTGATGGTACACCAGGAATCACGGTAAAAGGACCAGCTGGTGAAGTGGAACTGCAAGAAGGTGTGATTGTAGCAGCCCGCCATATTCATTTCCATACATCTGATGCAGCTAAATGGGACATTAAGGACAAGCAGTTGCTGAAAGTACGTGTCGGCGGCGAACGTGGCCTTGTATTTGAAAATGTTCTTGCACGTGTGTCCGATTCTTTTGCTTTGGATATGCACATTGATACAGATGAAGCGAACGGAGCCGGTGTGAAAAACGGTGACAACGCTGAAATCGTAGACTAATATACACGTATTTAAATGCCGGAAGCCTTAAAGAGTCCGATTCTTGCAAAAGAATCGGGCTTTTTACATACTATATAATTCACAAATACTTCACTAATGTACAAAAAGAACATGAGTTCACATTGCACTCAATGGTATCTGCGGCTGATCTATGGCGATGGCCTATAAATCATGCTATAATTTAGTGTAATGCCTTTTTTAAAGGTTTTTTAGAACTAAAATAAATTTACCCATGCCTAAAGATACAGTAAAATCACAAATTAGCTCGTGAAATAGATGGTGTAAGGAGTGACTAAGGAATGGAAAAGAAAACAAAAGATTACTCCAAATATTTTGATTTCTCGGATGCGAAGATTATTTCTGAAGATGAGCATAGCAAAAAGATCCGTATTCGCGGACGTGAAATCAACATTATGGCGGAGCCGAACCATAGAAAAGAAAAGCAACGCGGTAAAGAGGATGTACAGGTATTATATGATAACGCAGTCCCGGATGAGCTAAAGCATATCGGTGAGGGAAAGCATTATATCGTATACACATTCGGTTGCCAAATGAACGAGCATGATTCCGAAACCATAAAAGGCTTGCTGGAGCAAATGGGCTACCAGGCAACCGAGGATCGGAAGGAAGCAGACATCATTTTACTGAACACTTGTGCTATCCGTGAAAATGCGGAGGATAAAGTGTTTGGCGAGCTGGGTCACCTCAAGCATCTCAAAACAGAAAAGCCAGGACTGCTGCTCGGCGTGTGTGGCTGCATGTCACAAGAAGAGAATGTCGTTAACCGGATTATGCAAAAACACGGTTTTGTCGATATGATTTTTGGTACCCATAATATTCATCGTCTGCCTCAGCTCGTCAAGGAAGCACTCTTTAGCAAAGAAATGGTGGTCGAAGTGTGGTCTAAGGAAGGCGACATTATCGAAAACCTGCCGAAGAAGCGCGAGGGTATGCGGGCTTGGGTGAACATTATGTACGGTTGTGATAAATTTTGCACCTATTGCATTGTTCCCTTTACACGTGGTAAGGAAAGAAGCCGCCGTCCAGAGGATGTTATCGCTGAGGTACGGGATTTGGCACGTCAAGGCTTTAAAGAAATCACCTTACTGGGGCAGAATGTTAACGCTTATGGCAAGGATTTGAAAGATTTGAATTACAGATTCGGGGATCTGATGGATGATATGCGCAAAATTAATATCCCGCGTGTACGTTTTACGACATCACATCCACGTGATTTTGATGACCATTTGGTTGAAGTGCTTGGTAAGGGTGGCAATTTGGTGGAGCATATCCATCTGCCTGTTCAATCCGGTAATACGGATATATTGAAGAAAATGAACCGAAAATATACCCGTGAGCGTGTTCTGGAACTGGCTGCGAAGATTAAAACAGCTGTTCCGCATGTTTCTCTGACAACAGATATCATCGTAGGTTTCCCGGGCGAAACAGACGAGCAGTTTGAAGATACTCTATCCCTGGTGCGCGAGGTCGGCTATGACTTTGCCTACACATTTATTTATTCACCACGTGAAGGTACGCCAGCTGCTTCGATGGAAGATAATGTGCCTATGTCGGTTAAAAAAGAGCGTCTCCGGCGTCTGAACATTGCTGTGAACCAAAACAGCCTTCGCTTTAATAGTCGATTGCGTGGCGAAGTGGTTGAAGTGCTGGTGGAAGGCGAGAGCAAAAATGACAGCAAAGTGCTTGCCGGACGGACCCGTTCCAATAAGCTTGTACATTTTGAGGGTTCTAAGGACCTGATTGGTTCCTTTGTTCAAGTGAAAATTACGGAACCTATGACCTTTTACATCAAAGGTGATCTGGTTGAAACGGCTGTAGCAGTTAACGGATAAAAGAATATTCTAGCGGGTTGCATGCGGTCTGAGTAAAGGGCTGTGTGCAAGGCCGTCTAAGTGAGAAAAGGAGCGATGGACAATGACAGAGGAGCGGTTGCAACAAACAGAACTTCAAGCGGCGGCGCGCCAGCATGATCATTTGGTCAATCGCGAAATGATATTGGCAAAAGCCAAAGAATTGGCAGGTATTTTGGGTAGCAGTGAGGAAGTACAGGTATTCCGAAAAGCAGAAGAAAAGATTCAGGATCATGGGCGCATCCAGCAACTGATTGCAACGATGAAAAAGAAGCAAAAGGAAATTGTAGCATTTGAATCCTTGAAGAATCAAAAAATGATTGCCAAAATAGAGGCCGAACTTCAGGAGCTACAGGAAGAGCTTGACGGTATTCCAATTGTAACGGAGTTTCAGCAGAGTCAGGTGGAAATTAATGAGCTACTGCAAATGGTGATTATGGCGATCCGTGATACCGTTGCTGAGAAGGTAAACGTAGAAGAGGGAAAAAGCACCTCCTCGTCGAATTGCAGTGATTAGAATGAAATCTATGGTGTGGAGGCGTAGCTTCCACGCCTTTTTTTCGAAAGCATTTTGCCAACGTATATGGTTATAGGACTTCAAGAGAAATGGGACAACATAGAAGGGATGGAAGCAAGGGAATGGATAAGTTGGGTAAGATGCTAGAGGGAGAGAATAATACTTTTTGGGAGTATTTAGGGTGTGAACTGATTGCAGCTGATGCAAACGAGGTACAGATCGCTTTGGAGGCCAAACAAGAGCATACCAATGTGATGGGTATTGTCCATGGGGGTGTACTTACTTCATTGATGGATCAGGCGATGGGGATGGTCAGTATGGCTTCACGAAATATGGATCCATGTGTAACGACGAACCTGAATGTTCATTTCTTGTCAGCCATGAGGCAAGGACGACTGGAGGTTAGGGCGCGAATTCTTCATCAAGGAGGTCGCACGATAACCACTGAGGCGGAAGTAAGAGATAGTGAAGGCACACTCGGTTCTACATCTACAGCAACCTTCCGAGTATTACGTACACAAGCAAGTGATTCAGGTAAGGCCTGACACTTGACAAAAATTTTTATTATGTCATAATGAATTTATCAAAACGATATAATATGGTGATGCCAATGGATAGCAATCGTATAAACGAAGAGGCGCAAAAGGCGTCGTACAACATTAAGAAATACCGTACCCCGGATGGAGCTCCGGCGGATATCGTTATGTTTACCTTAACGAAGCGGGAGCGCAAGACGGTAACAAAGACATTGCCGATTCGTGAGCTGAAAGTGATGCTCATCAAGCGCCGCAGTTGGCCTTTTGCAGGACGCTGGGCGTTGCCTGGAGGGTTTTGTCAGGAAGATGAATCGATGTATGGAGCTGCCAAGCGGGAGCTGTTAGAGGAAACGGGTGTGGACGGCGGGCATCTGGAGTATTTGGGTGTATATAGTGGACCGGGACGTGATCCGCGCGGGTGGATCATATCGCATGCGTTTTTTGCGCTGGTAGAAGAATGGATGTTGGAACAGCGTCAGGCGGCCGATGATGCTTCCGAGGTTGGGCTATTCACGATCCGCGAAGCGTTGGAGGAATTGGAGCTGGCATTCGATCACCGGGATATCATTGTAGATGCTTATCGCAAAATTCAGTTGCAGATGCTTCAGACGACGATAGCCAAGCAGTTTTTACCGCTACATTTTACACTGGGTGAATTATATCAGGTGATTCAGAGTGTCGTACCGGATTTCGAAGAGCCAAACTTTATTCGCAAAATAACATCGACTCGTAGCAGGCAGGGAATACTGGAAGAGGTGCGTGATGAGAATGGCAAACCGCTCAGTTCCAACCAGTATTCACAAAGACCGGCACAGTTGTACCGTTTTAGTGACAGAGTACCGCGTTTATCTATCTACACGTAACGCCTAATGTAATAGGTTACGCATAGAACGTACAATATCACTTTGAGGATAAGGAGCTGACCGTACGATGCAGGCACTAATTGTTATTGATTACACGAAAGATTTTGTGGACGGTAGTTTGCCTGTAG
>NZ_WUDQ01000115.1:0-9361 GCF_009827695.1 Paenibacillus sp. OT2-17
CAGCCGCTTTACGCTCCAGCCATACATGGACGTTCACACCTTCCGCAGCTGCCTGCTCCTTCACTTCGCCCGGAACAGCATGTTCCACAAACCATGCGAAAATGTCTCCTACCGCCGATTGTCCAGCCTCATACCCGTAATAGCCCGGAATAATTCCGTTCTCTACAACGCCACACATACCTTCTACTTCTTTTTCTTCCTCACCGAGGAGCATATGGCAAATGGAAGTTCCCATCGCCATCACCAGCTTGCCTGGTGTGACGACGCCTACTGCCGGAACAGCCGCATGAGCATCCACATTGCCTACCGCTACTGCCGTTCCCGGGTTCAGTCCGAGTTTTGCAGCCATCTCCTCTGTTAATCCACCCGCACGGGCACCCAATTCATAAATCTCACCGCGCAGCTTCGTATCCGTCAAATTATCTAGACGCGGATCGAGCTCTCTGAAAAATTCACGATCCGGATAACCATCGCGATGATGGTAAATAGACTTGTAGCCAGCTGTACACTGATTACGTTTCAGTTCCCCGCTGAGCTGGGAAATTACCCAGTCGGTCGCTTCTACAAAGCGGTCTGTTTGATTATAAATGTCCGGTGCCTCGTTCAGAATTTGCCAAATTTTTGCGATCATCCATTCGGAAGAAATTTTCCCTCCATGGCGGGGCAGAAAGGCCTCTCCTCGCTGCGAGGCAATGGCATTTAAACGGTCCGCTTCATCCTGTGCTGCATGATGCGGGTTATCTTTTAGGTTCTCGTCAAAGCACAACGGTTGTCCTTGCGCGTCGATCGGCAGCATCGTGCATGCTGTAAAATCAATTCCGATCCCGATGATATCGTCTGGAGAAATGCCAGTCTCCTTCATAACGGCAGGTATAGAAATAGTCAGCACTTCAATATAATCAGCCGGATGTTCCAGCGCCCAATCCATTTCCAATTTGCGTCCACTACCAGGCAGCACTTCATCCATAACTCCATGACGGTAAGGTGTTACATGTGTAGCAATTTCAGCTCCGTCAGACAGGTCAACAATAACCGCACGGCCGGACTCCGTTCCATAATCGACACCAATTGTATACTTGCTCATTTGTGTGCCTCCTCCTTTTTCGTTTGACCATAATAAGCGTTCGCCCATGCTTGCGCAGAAAATGCTTACCCAGCAGCACCAGATCCACTAAGGTGAATTCTGGATTCCGAACGAAAGAACGGTACAATGCCAGATGATGTGTAGGCGTATCTGACGAAGGCCGAAGGTCAACCTCGACAATATCGCCTTGTAGAACCAGTACAACCAGTTGCTCCGCTTTCAGTTCTTCATAGGCCACGCCTTGGAAGAGCCAAATTGGCCTCCCATACTTCCTTTTTCAATTGTTCTAATATGTATAAGACACACCTTTTACTATCATTTCTGAAATCTGCAATGGAGGAGGTGACTGAAACTAACTTCAAATGGAAAATTACAGGAAGGTCTTAACGACCCTTTATCCTTGGTTCCGCTTTCATTATATGCTTGTACGTACAACTTAGCTAGTCTTTTTTATGTATTTTCTCGATAGATTTATGTACTCATTTTCAGAAAAAACATAGCAAAAACAGTCTATTTCTGCAATCCAGAAAACAGACTGTTCGGTATGGCGAAAAACATGCCCATCAAATATTAAGCGTTGAAGCTGTACACTTACTAACTTGTCCTTACATGTTAAGACTGATCTCCCTGCCTAGTTTTGTTTTCTCCAGGCATGACCTGAACAGGCCCCGTAGATTCACGAACGATGAGCTCAGGCGGTAGAATTAACTGACGATCTTCTTCATGGTACCCCTTCTCTTCAATCATCGACAGCATGGTATCGGCAGCACGTAGCCCCAATTCTTCCTTTGGATGCCGAATTGTCGTTAGCTTGATTTCCGTTGCTGTCGCCAAAAATGAATCATCAAACCCAACCAACGATAGATCATTGGGAATGTTCAGGCCCACCGAACGTACAATATCCAGGAGTCGAACAGCCAGCTCATCATTGTAGGTCACCCATCCAGTAGGACGCTCTCCCGCCTCCATCGTCAATAGCCTCGACGCACGTTGTAGCGGAATCTCATTTTTTTCTTCTGTCCGGTAAGTCGTTACTGCGTTCGGGTGTAGTGTCACACCATATTTGCGGTGAGCGGCCACAAATCCCTTCATACGAAGAATCCCCTGCATATCATCGGTTTTGAAAAATCCGGCCAAGCGTCGGTGTCCCAGCTTAATCAGATGCTCGGCCGCCAAAAAACCACCCTTTTCATCATCTACTCGCAGACATGGCGCATCCATTTCCTCATAACGCGCATTGATCATCAAATAAGGGATTTGGCGATTTTCCACGGTTAAATAATAGTTCAGATTGGGGTTACGCTCTCCACTTTTGGTCGGTTCGATAATAATTCCGCTCAGCGGTTGACTCAATAGCATTTCCAGGCACTGACTTTCTTGCTCAGGGTCATTACCTGTGCTTGACAGCAGCATCTTATAGCCCTGACGACTCAATTTAGATTCAATTCCCTGTACAATGGATGGGAAAATATAATCCGATATATAGGTTGTAATGACTCCAATCGTCTTTGGATCTTCGGGCTGCTTGCTGTCCCGTGTCGCGACAAAGGTTCCCTTGCCCTGCATCCGAAACAGCCAGCCTTCCTGCACCAGCTCACCCAGCGCCTGACGCACCGTTTGCCGACTAACGGCAAATTGTTCAGACATTTCATGCTCAGATGGAAGCTGGCTTTGTGGTTCCAGTTTAGATGAATGAATCCAGGACAAAATCTCCTGTTTAACTTGTATATATTTGGGCGCCATAATTTCCTCCGTACTTGCAATATCGTGTACCTGTTCATATTCCACGATTATAGCATACCGTTCATTTGTACATACAAATGTTACAGGAACAGGATATCGTCGTATTGCTGCCGGGGGTGTAAACCCATTCGCTTATCCCTTCCTTGCCACACATGAGTGGCTGAATATCTAAGGGACAATTTGTGTAGAGGTTGCACATTACGAACGAAGCAATTGATGTTCATTCTCATTCATATACTTAAGTCCAGTATAGCGATCACGCAAGGTATGAGCCGTGCGCAATGCACGAGCGAGCTGTTCCTCCGTAACCCCGAGCTCGGCAATGGTAGATGGGCCTCCGACCTGAGCCAGCCATGCGCGCATCTGCTCCGACGTAGGCAATCCCCGATACACCTTAAATGCCTCTACATCCTGACTGGCTGCTAAATCCCTGTACAGGTCAGACAGCAATGAGGATGCTACGCCCACTTTGGCACCATGCAAAACTTGCTTGCGTCCCTCTGCGATAAAATCCATTTCAATTCGGTGGGAAATATGGTGCTCTCCCCCTGACGCTGGACGAGAATGATCTATCATCAGCATCGAAATACCGGATGCAATCAGCGCATTCATCAATACCTCGACCCCAGCCTTGCTACCTGCCGCAATCTCATCGACATGTTCTACACAGTCACGCAGAGCCTCCTCAGTAATGCGATTAGCCACAGGTGAATACGGCTCGTTTCCTAAATCTCTGGAAACATGCCAGTCCGCTAGTGAGGTGAACTTACCGAGCATATCGCCAAAACCGGCCGCAGTCATCGTCTGTGGCGCATTTGCCAGCACGGACAAATCAGCAAAGATCGCCTCTGGCGGAACTGCTTGGAATGTCTGCTTGCTGCCGTCCACAATTAGTGGTGCGCCTGCGGAGGTAAAACCATCCACCGAAGCAGCCGTCGGTACTGACAAGAACGGACGATTCATTTTATAACATACGAAGCGAACCAGATCATGAATTGTGCCGGAGCCTACAGCAAGTACAGCCTGACTCTTATCCGCCACACCCAGCAGCACTTTCATAATGTAGGTCTCATCAGCAATCACATCCCCTACAGCATTCGGAGGTAAGCGGACGACATCAACTGTCAAACCTGCCTCACGAATCAGCTCAGCCACTTTTGTTCCAGCCGCCGCCGAAGTATGTTCATCTTCTACCAGAGTTACATGACGATAATCCTGTTGGTTCAGATATGGAACAACAGACTGCAGTGCTCCATCCCGTACCTCAATAAACAATTCAACCTTTCGGTGAGGATGATCAGCGTTACTAGCCTGCGCCTCTTCGTTCCACAGCTTGATCTGCTCATTCATATTCATTTCATCAGCCTCCTGAAAAAGGAATAATTTGCACAAGAATGATCCATAATGATTAATAGATTCCGTTTGAAAACGATTACTATTTAATTGTACGCACAAGTGTATGTCCAAGTCCAGCAAAAAAGTACAAGTTGCTTTTTAATTTATACATTTGAAAGGAACATGTTTATGAAATTTGGAACGGATATTGCCTGCGCACTTGGTTTACTGGCAGGTACAACGTTTGGCAGTGGTATTGCATTTTTGTTCGGCTGGCAAGCCTATCGAGCTCTGACTTCTGTTGCAGTCTTTGGCGTTGCGGGGATTATCATTACCATTGCCGTTTTTCGCTTGCTGCACCGTAAGTCGCTTCCCACGTCTAATTCTCGATAAATGCTGTTAGTGAAACGAGTGCAACTTGTTCTTTGCCAATACACATAAAAAACGGGCACTCTTAAGCAATTGCATCGCTTGAGAGTACCCGTTTTTGTTTTACAAATATCACTTATGAAAGTGTATCAACCTATGGATTAACGTCTAATTCATAATCAATTTCATCAAACCCGAATCCAAATAATTGGAGGAAATCCAGACGGTATTGTTCGAGATCACCCAATTCAGATACGTTTTCTGTAGTGATTTCGGACCAAGCTGCTTTGACAGCCTGCTGCACATCGTCTCTCATTTCCCAGTTATCCAGCCGAATGCGTCCTTCTTCATCCGTTTCCACAGTGGACCCACTGTATAGCGTCTCGAACAGACGTTGTGCCTGCTCAATACATCCCTCGTGCAGTCCCTTTTCCTTCATGACCTTAAACAGCAAAGAAATATACAAAGGTACGACTGGAATAGCCGAACTGGATTGTGTAACCAAAGCTTTATTCACAGAAACGTAAGCTTTTCCATGATAACGCTCCAGTTGCTTTGTTAAAGTATGTGCTGTAGCTTCCAAATCATTTTTAGCTTGGCCAATGGTTCCTTTACGATAGATAGCCTCCGTAATTTCGGGACCAATATACGAGTAAGCCAGTGTGGTTACCCCTTCAGCCAGCAGATCAGCTTCTTCCAACGCTTTCAGCCACAAGGACCAATCTTCGCCACCCATTACCGTAATGGTGTTCTCAATTTCCTCCTGCGTAGCCGGTTCTAGCGTAATTTGTGATACGACACCTGTATTCGTATTCACTGTTTTATTAGAAAAAGACTGTCCGATAGGCTTGAGAACGGAATTAAAGGTCTCACCCGTATCGGGATGTGTCCGTCGCGGTGAAGCGACACTATACACAATCAGGTCTACCTTGCCCAGCTTTTCCTTTACCAGCTTCAACGTCTCCTGCTTAATTTCATGAGAAAAAGCATCTCCATTAATGCTTTCTGCTATGTAGCCAGCTGCTCTGGCCGCTCTTTCAAAGGCTACCGTATTGTACCAGCCTGCTGAAGCCGTGCGCCCCTCTGATGCGGGACGTTCATAGGATACCCCTATGGTGTCCGCTCCCAGACCGAAGCTCGCAGCAATACGAGAAGCCAGCCCATATCCAGTAGATGCTCCGATCACAAGTACCTTTTTAGCTCCTTGTATTGATGTGCTATCTTTGATGTAGTTGATCTGACGGTTAACATGAGCCGCACATCCTGCAGGATGTGCAGTCGTACATATGAAACCACGAATTTTCGGTTTAATAATCATTGCAAGGGTCCCCCTACTTTGGCATTCATTTAATATGGATGGAATGGTTGTCCAGTCATAACTATATAGCAAATCAGCTTGCGGCTCAACACATAACATAACACTTGAAGACAGCCGAAGAAAACTACCGTAAACATCATAGTCTGCAACGCTTTTTTACTCCACTATTCATTTTGAATCATTTTCTAACAACATCACATCTTCTCCTTGCTGTTGTCTTATTTGGATATTAGCCCTTCCCCAAGAACACATTAAGTCAATAATTTCATTTGCTGTAATTCCATATTCCGTTATATAATACTCCACTTTTGGAGGCATTTGATTATACACATGTCTACCTATGATACCATCCTTTTCAAGTTCGCGAAGTTGCTGTATAAGAACCTTTTGAGAAATGCCCGGAATACTACGCTGTAATTCACTTGTCCTTTTTCTACCAGACATTAATAAACAAATGATTAATGATTTCCATTTACCTCCGATGATCTCAAGTGTTGCTTCTATGCCTAAATTATATTGTTTCATAGTACCACCTCTTCAACGCTAAAAATAACAAAGTTTATCTAATTAATTTTATAATTGCGTATCTTCACTCTAAGTCCAATGCACACTTTCAAGTAACTATCTTACTTTATTGTGTGTATTTACTTTTTTTGAAGCATACAGAATAATAATAGAGCATCTACAAAGGCAAATATGTTACGTAAGAAAGGTGATTTATGATGAAAACTCTTGTGATTTTAGCTCATCCCCATATCGAAGATTCTAGAGTAAATAACAGATGGAAACGAGAATTACTTCAATATACCAATGAAATTACAATTCACGAAATTTATAAAGAGTACCCAAACTGGAGCATTGATGTTTTGAAAGAGCAAAAGTTACTTGAAGCACATAGTAATATCATATTTCAATTCCCTTTATATTGGTATAGTTACCCGCCTTTATTAAAAAAATGGATGGATGATGTTTTTACTCATGGATGGGCTTATGGTTCACAAGGTGATAAGTTAAAAGGAAAGAAGCTAGGGATAGCCATGTCCATTGGCGATAAAAAAGAAAATTACTCACCTACTGGTTCCGTTTCTTTTACTGTAGATGAAGTTATAGCACCTTTTAAAGCAAGCGCAGTGCATGTTGGCGCGATAACATTACCCTATTTCGCTGTCTTCGGAGCCTCGTTTCAAGCAAGCGACGAAGACATTAATCAGAGTGCAAAGGACTATATTAAATATATATTTCAGTATAAATAAAATAGTTATAATGGTACACGCATCTTAACCATATAAAAACAGGCTCTTGGTGGCATCCAGCCAATCCAAGAACCTGTAAATGTTAGGCTATAATGCGGTCGAGAGGACTCGAACCTCCACGGGGGGTTAGCCCACACGGACCTGAACCGTGCGCGTCTGCCAATTCCGCCACGACCGCATATTATGTATTCACACCGATGTTTTTCAATCACGGTAATTAAGATTATATCTTCCATAGAACATAAAATCAAGCTATTTTTATATTATATTTTCTATGAATCATTTCCGCAAATATAAGAAAATCACTGGATATCACAATCCATATATGGTAAAATGGGTCCATCAGGAAAGGAGGTGCGTCAACATCAATAATCACATGTTGAGCGTATCCCTTACCCGGTCCGTTATTCTCTAATTTACAGAGTTGACGGAGGCGCGGGATACGGATCAAAGCTTTAATTAAGCGCCACGGGTAGAAAGACCGTCCTCGGACGGTCTTTTTTATTTCAACACCATCTATAAGATTACATACTGCACTGTGAAAGAGGAGATACGATGTCGATTAGACCCGCAAATGTGGAAGAGCTCAACGAGTTGACAGCCATCTGGCTGGATGCTTCCATAGAAGCCCATCATTTTATTGCTCCGCAGTATTGGGCATCACAAGTTACCGAGATGGAAAACAGGTACCTTCCCCTCGCTCAAAACTACGTTATCATACAAGATGATCATAGCATCGGCGGCTTTGTTTCCATGTTGGATGGATACTTGGCGGCTCTGTTTATACGTGTTGATTCTCAAAGAAAAGGCTATGGCAAGTTACTACTAGATTGGATCAAGAAGCAACATGATGAGATTCAATTAAAAGTATACCAGTCGAACACGAAAGCATTTAACTTCTATACCAAAAATGGATTTACCATTCAAGCGGAATCTGTTGATGCCGAAACTGACGAGAAAGAATTTGTGATGGCATGGACAAAACATTAACGATAATGAAGCATCTTTAGCTATATAGTCTTCTTATTTAACCCATAGACCTCGGTATATAAAATCTCTTTAAACGGAGCAAAATCCTGTTCAGCCAGCGCACCTGGATAGCTCATAATTTGAAGCCGCAGATCAGCCTGTCCTTCTCTTAAAGGGGGCTGTACATAGTCAAAATGGTTCAGATGAAACCCCAAACGTTCATAAAAACCAATTCTTCTCCGAGTCCATTCATCCACTGGTGGCTCAACCTCCAGTACTACCGGTTTACCGGACTGTGAAATAAACTTGCTCATAAGCTCTTTACCTAACCCGCCACCTCGTATAGCCGAATCTACGGCAATATGCTCTACAAACCGAAAATCTGTAAACTCCCATCCCGCCAAAAAAGCAATTATTTGCCCTTGTTCGTCCTTTTTGGTAAGTAAACGATAACATGGATGATGAAGCAGAGCCCTCTGTGACTCGGATGTTCTGCATTCCGTTTCAGGAAAAGAAGCCTCCATAATCGCATATACTTGAGAGAATTCAAGTTCATTCATTTATACTTTCAACTCCTCTAACGTTAACTTGTTGGTCTACTAATGTCATTTACATTAGGGCCCTAACCCTTTAGACCTTGTTTAATTCCATAAGCGTCAGCAATATGTGTTCCAACAGCTCTGGAATGTCTTCCATCTGATCTTCATTAATTTGTCTGGAAAATCGGAGTTCAATCCTGTTTTGGTATGTAGACGTCTTCTCTCCGTAAATCTGACTAAGCGTTTGTACTGGTCGAAGATCGGGCTTCCAAATTTTGGCCAGTATATTTTCAATCCGGCTGCATTGTGACTCAATTTCACGAATTTCCATGTAAAAACTCAGCAACAAGACACATCCCGGAATTTGATCTTTGATTTCCAAAATTTCCGCAGCCAAGTTGTTTAAATCCGCCTTTAGTTGAATCTCTGCTGTCACACTCGGGTGTTCTCTCAGTCTGAATTGGACAGCAAATTCACGTGACATCACGGACATTTCCAATCTGTCGATCCGCTGTGTAATGTCAATACGTGAATCCAAATTATCCAGATCGTAAACCGTATTTTCCATAGCCACTTTTAAATTATCAAAAACCGTAGGGTCGAACATGTACAATTCACCTCTGCCTATCGTTACAATTTATTATCCAACTCATGTCGAAGTTTGTTCTTAATCCAATGAGTATACCATATATATTTTCCTCCAAGAAACCTAACCTTTAAACAGAAGCCCTAGAAAAAACCTGTAAACAAG
>NZ_WUDQ01000116.1:0-9332 GCF_009827695.1 Paenibacillus sp. OT2-17
GGTATACCTGCATACATCATAGGTAGCTCTACATTTGCTAATGCTGTAGTTCGGGGAAGTAGATAGAATTTCTGAAACACAAAACCCAGTTTCTGATTTCGAATCTCCAAAATCTCGTTCTCACGAGCAGCCAATATGGAGTACCCATCCAGGTAGTACTCTCCGGTATCGGGATGATCAAGACAACCAATGACATTCATCATGGTAGACTTGCCCGAACCAGAAGGTCCCATAATGGCAACAAATTCACCTTCGCTAATAGATAAATTAACACTGCGCAGAGCCTGAATCTTCTGACCGCCTACCTCATACATTTTTTTCAGTTCTTTAATTTCGATAACAACTTTATGGGATTGATTTTCTCTCATTGTGCCTGACCCCCATCAGGGTCTTGACCCTCTTGACTGCCATTGGAACCAGCACTACCACTCTGAGGTGGAATAACAATGGTCTCGCCTTCCTTGACACCGGACTTGATTTCGGCCTGATCCGCTGTATAGACACCCAGCTTCACTGGCCTGAATTCATAATCTGCAGGGTTAGCCGGGTTCTTCGCTACATATACTCCATCCACTCCACCTTCGGATCTCAATGCGAACAGTGGCACTGTAAGCGTATCTTTGTGCTCAGCCAACTGGAGCGATACATCTATATTCATCCCTGACTGTAGCTTTATTTTTTGGCTATCTAAAGATAATTCAATTTTGTATGTAGTCACATTGGATTCAGTAACCGGCTCTGGAGATACAAAGAGGACTTTGCCTTTAAATTGTTTGTCCGGGAATGAACTTGTGTGCATCGTAGCCTGAAGCCCAGTCCTCATTTTAGCAATGTCACTTTCGTTAACCTTGGCACTAACCTTCATAATGCCTGTATTAGAGTTGTTCATAACAATAAAAGGTGCTGTAGGACTGGTACCCACATCGCCGTTGACCTTCATGATTATTCCATCCCATGGCGCTGTAGCCTGTAATTTGTTCAGGACACTTTTCTTCTGTTCCAATTCCGTTTCCGCCTGTTGTAAAGAAGCCTGTGCGGATTGAATGTTGGAAGCATCAGGCGGGGACTGTGCAGCTCTTAATTGTATTAAAGCTGTTTTATAGCCCATTTCCGCCTCCTCAATCGCCTGAGCTTGGCGGTTCTTTGCCTTTTTATATTGAAGTTCAACATTATTCATATCCAATTTTGCCTTATCCAGGTTTTGCTTGGCCGTCGCCAGGTCACTTTCTGCAGCTGCATCATTCTGAACTAGATAAACCTGGTCATCATAATCCTTTTGTGCTTTATCCAAAGTCACCTTGGCCGCCTCTTTTTGTGCAGTGGCTTCCTCTAAATCCATCCCGTCCTTGGCTGTTTTAATCGCCATCTGTGCCTTTAAGACATTTGCCTTCTGGAGCTCAATATCACTGGACTTCGGTCCACGCTTGGTTTCCTCCAGCTTGGCTCGGGCTATCGCTACATTGGACTCAGCATTTTTAATTTGTAACCTGGAATCGGAATCATCCAAACGAGCCAGCACCTGACCAGCCTTGACACTATCTCCTGCTTTGACATTGACAGCAATGAGCTTGGCACCCTCTACATTTGTAAAATTAATATTCACTTCCTTAGATGCCTGAACGGTCCCAGTCACTTTAAGCGACTCGGTCATGTTTGTTTTCTGTACCTGTACGATCTGGTTCACAGGACTCTCCACGGGCTTTTCCTGCCCCTTTTTCATATAAACAAAACTTCCAATTCCCGCTATAATAACCAAGACAAGAATACCTATGATCCCTTTCAATCTTTTTTTCCTTCTTAACACTTGCAAAGCATCTTTCTTTTCTGTTTCCGACAATGTTATATCCCCTTAAAATGTATTTTTTCTAAAACCTATACGCTCCACGGCTTGTTTAAAGCATGTTGCAGCATTGTCATTTGAACAATTAGTTCATCCTTATTCCGTTCAATTTGCTTCACTTTTAACTGATTAGTGGCGACCTCTGTACCTGTAGCAAATCCTCGTTCCTTTTTTTTACGAGATATATCTAATACTTTATTAGTGTTCTGCAGATTACTTTGCATTTGTTCGTATTGTTCATAACTCTGCTGTAAGTTAAAGTACATACTCTTCAGTGTTTCTGCTAATTGGTCCTTGGTATTTTCCAATCCGCCTTCTGCTGAATCTACTTCAATCTGTTTAATTTCATAATCATCATTTCCTGAGTTCCACGTGTAATATTTAACTTCCATCTTTGCCAGCTTGACAGCCTCCTCCTGCCTCCATACCGAAGGACTCGCCGAGATTGCACGCGTCACCAGCGTATCTAAATTCGTGTTATCCATCTTCCGGTAAACAGGTCGATCCACCAGTTCATACACCGTACCTTGAGGTTGCCCCATTTGCGTATTTAGTGAATCCATCGCTTTTCGAAGCGCAGCTTTTGCAATCTCTACATTCTTTTGTGCTTCTAGTCGATTCTGAGTAATGGTGCTTTGATCACCTGGAGAAATTTTCCCACGGTTGGCTTTCGCCTCAGCAGCTTTTTCCTCCAATAACGCAAGCGTAAGTGCATCCTCACTGCTCTTCACTTTGTTATCAGCCAGAAGTACATCGTAATAGTTTTTCATTGTAGCGTAGTCTGTCTGATCTTGGGCAAGTTCAATTTGCTTCTTAGATTCCAAATAAGAAACCGTCGATGAGGCATACCCCTTCCAAGCTGAGCTACTAGCCGCATCTTCCTCACCGTTGCCTGTACCTGCCGGAATAAAATCCAAATTCTTACCTGCATTTTTTAGGTTAATCCGGTTACGATCTATCGTTTGCTGGGCTTCCTTCAAGCTAAAGCTATTTGATCGCGCCCATTGCTGGGCTTGACTCAGTGTTAATTTCACACTTGTATTGGAAGACTGCTGCTGCGCCTCTTCTGCTTGAACAAAGGACGCTGATAAAGAACTGGCCGATAAGGCCAATAGCAATAAAATCAACATGTGTTTTTTCATAGAACCGCCTTCTTTCCAATTTTTATATCTTTATATAAATACGTTGTTATATGAATCTTATATTTCCCTCAATATTAAAAGTATAAGATGGAATGATACTAAATATTTTTAACGTTATAAGAGGCCAAATTGCGTATTCATCCGGCTGTGCAGGAGCAGCTCCGTGCACACTTACCAGCCATTATTCAAGGTGCAGACTCCAATTCGGAACTACATAAGCAGCCAGTGTTGTACGAATAACAAGCATAACGATACCGCTGCCTGTGAGTAAGAGAGCAGTTCGTATCCTGGTGAGAGCAAAGCGACCAATGGCCATACCAGTAACAAATGCAGGAGCCAAGGCGAGAGCAGACATCGAACCTCCCGCGATATCACTAAGAAGATAGGCGCTCGAGAAAATGCTTGATCCAAGAGCCATTAGCGGCGGGGCCGTCACGAGCAAAACTGCTGCTATTGTAACCATTGTGCGGGTCGAACGCTTTTGGAATAAACAGGATCCTTAATTCTTGTCTCCTCCACATATTCTCTAACGAATCTGCTCATCAGCTTTATACTGCTTAGCAACTTGCATTCCTCCCTGAAAATACTGAATTCACATTTTTATCAATCTGGTTATGCAGAGGATTGATGTCACGCTATAGTCCAATATATCCTGCAGATGTCGCTAAAGTTTGATCAAGTTGTAAACAAAATGTCACAGTAGGCGAAACCGTTTTATCGCAAAAAACAACCTTATTCGCAGTTGATCACTGGAATAAGGTTGTTTGCAATATTATTAAAAGTCACTCAGTATTTTTCGGCGACGGCATTAAAAATTGAATTGGCCAGTAGTCGGAATTGCTGCTGTGAATGAGCGCCATTGGTTAGATCATTGGAGAAAACAGTAAGATTCTTTTTGTTTTCCTTATAGGTGAAGGCCATGATCTTTCCTCTTGCAGCATCGTGACCTGGCCACCAGCCCGCTTTGAAGAAGTTTTCTTTATTACTAATGGTTGCAAGAACTTTTGCGGCTTTAGGTAGTTTCGTAATGTAAGAACCTGTAACGGTGTAGAAGTATTCTTCACTATCGTAAGGAGCTGTAATCACATGATCCTGTTTGATATTCGCCAGGAAGACCCCTTCGTATCTTTCCCATGTCGGTCCAGCAAACGCAAATTGGGGAATCCAGTTTTTCACATTAACCATCCCCATATTTCCATAAGCAATGTAAGGCTTCCCTTTCTCGACAAGTTTGTCGGAATCGAATGTATTCACCAGCACATCGGCATGCTGCTGATCATCGGTCACTTTAAAACCGAGATTTTTGAGCACATAAGCTGGTTCGCCGAGAGCGGCTACCGTAGAAGGTTTAAGAACTTTGCCAACAGGTCTGTTATTGCCGAATGCCGTTACATCAAGATCGTATTTCGAGGCCAGCGGATGCAGATCATCGTAGGCCACTGCAAAGTCACCCGCTTCATATCCTGTTCCGCTTTTGGATAGCATCGTAACCGCTTTGCCGGATTTAAGCAATTCATTAACCGTTTTGATGACATCGTTATTGGTGTTTCGGATTAAAACATAGGCAGAATGATTCGGCATTTGTGTTGCCGGAATCGATACGGAAGTCACCGGAGAAGTTTTGCCCGCAAACACTCCGGCTTCTCTAATCGCATCACATTCAAATCCTCGTAGGACTGGAAAGTCCTGTACAATCTCGCCAGCTACGGAAGCATAATCTGAGACGTCAATACCATCATATAAAACCATGTTTGCAATGCCGTGTGTGGCCTGATGCATATTTATGATAAATGAACCTGCAGGGTAGGTCTTGCCAGCAGCACTTACAGCTTTTGTCGAGCGTTCAACCTTTACTCCATTGCGGATAAAATATTCAATCATCCGGTAGGCTTCCAGCGGATTTTTTTGAAGACTTTTATCAGTCGGCAAAACGTAATATTCAGGGAAAAAATTCTTATTACCGTGACGCGGGCGGCCAATGACTTGATTTTTTGCATTGACTAGATACCGATCTACAGCATGATCATCCATATTATTAATTCCACGTTCATATATTTTCAGCTGGTTCAAAAATAACTTTTCTTTCTTTTCCATAACATAATCGGTTGCTGCAGCGACACTATAGTACAATGCTTTGGTCGACTCCTCATTCGATTCAGGTGTTTCCAGCGTATGTCCCATTGCACCATGGTGCATGGCGAAGACAGCTGTATAGGCTGGAGACGCATCGTCCCATCCCGAAGCAGTTCCTTTGGAAACATATTTAGGATTTTCGGCCGTTTTACGATGTTCTTCATAAGGAATATGGTAGTAATCATACTTCGTGTTTGCAATACCTGCTTCACCCATCACTTTTGCCTGTTCTACCATGTTATCCATAAGCAAATCGTATTCAATATTCGGATTGTGAGGCGGTGTGGTAGGCTCAATCAGAAAATTCTTATCAAACCCATGCAGATCTAGGAAAGAAATCGGCGACCATCTGGCGATTTGCTCTGTTATACTGCGTGTTTCAGGCTGAGTTTGATATGAATTATCCCGATTCAAGTCAAAATATTCAGCATTAGAACGTTCGGTATGAACCCTTCCATCCGGATTCTCCGTATACAGGAACAGGAAAAATACATGATCAAGCGCATCATCCAAATTCAGAGTTACCGTACTCGATTTTCCATTGGACGGGGTGGTCTTGTACGTAACATTTTTATCGAGGGCCATTGTCTTAAAATAATTGATAATCGCATCAAAGCCCGGCGCTTCATTTGGATGAATATTGTTGATCCAGATGGGCACTTGATAATCTCCGAATGCACCGGATTTAATATCGTTCTCCAGCTTTGCAGGATGATTCAGCATGTCAGGATGAGTTACATTCTGATATTTGTCAATCGTTGCTTTATCTTTGGCAAGCACAGTCATATAAATATCGCGGCCTTCCACGGATTTGCCGATCGACATCGTTTTAATGTATCTGTTGTTTTTTTGAGCTGCCTGTGCCGTAATCGCATCAATCTCCGGCTTCAGTTCGTCATACGTACGGAAGCTGTCGTACGGGACCAGTTTCATGGGAGCACGGGCAACAGTTTTTCCGTTGACTACTGCAGCCAGTTCATAGGTCCCCATCAGGGAAGCGTATAGCGGACGCTGCAGACTCGGTTCGGCAAGATTCTCCGTACCGTAAGTAAGACCGAAATTGATATTGGCAGTGACTTCTCCGTTTTCTGCTTTGACCTGAGTAACGGTGATAAAGGGAGCGCCATTATAATCGCCATTCTTGTACGATTTCCATTCCGATAATGGCTTTCCACCATATGTCCAGCGTATTTTCTTTATATTGGTCCCCTTCGGAAGTTTAAATCTAGCTTTAATTGTTCTTTTCTTCGTCATGGATGCTACATTGTTATCCAATTTCAGTGTCCGGGTATTTTCACCTTGCGTTGAAATTGTTTTTGTTGGTTGACTCTGTTTATCGTTCAATAACGTGCTTTTTGCACGCTGTGCAGCATCAGCCATAGCCATGTGCGGAGCAGTGATCTGCAGAAGCATGGCGGCGGATATGGTTAACGCCAAGCAGAACTTTACTATCGGTTTTGTACCCATTCTTTTTCCCCCTATTTATAACCGAAAGACCATGTTGTACTCTTCTTTATTCACAAAGAGCATTTAACAGACTATTGTCCGGCAAATGATGATTTTATATATTGTCCAATCCTATTCAAAATCTGTTTTCTACTTTTGTTCGGAAAGATTGTCTGTAATCGAGTTAGAAGCGTCGGAGTTTATGATACTTTGCACAAATTGCTTCAAATCCGTTCGACTTTTTACGTCCAGAACAGCCGCTCTGCCAACATAGGTTTCTTTTAACAGCTTCATTGGCGGTATTTGTTCATTTCCCTGTAATGTACTTTGATACCCTACCGAAGCCAAATTCCACATATCAGAGACTGACAAATTGGTATCGATATACGGACTGATTTCCTCTAGAATGGAAGGAAACTTCATAATGGAAGTCGTTGTTTTTACCTTCTCGGCTAATGCCGTAATCAATTGCCGCTGTCTTTTTGTTCTGGAATAATCGGACATGGCATCATGACGAAAACGGACATATTGAAGCGCCGTTTTGCCGTCGAAATGCTGCTGTCCCTGCTTTAAATTAATATCATACTCATGCTGATCGGCTTTGCTCTCATAGTACATATCCTTTTCGACATAAAAATCGAGTCCGCCTACAGCATCCACGAGTTTAATAAACCCCTGGAAATCCGTATATACATAAAAATGAACAGGCACCCCCAGCAATTCGCTGACTGCTTTCATCGCCGTATCTGGCCCATGCGTAACAGCGGTATTAATTCGATTTTTGCCGTACCCGGGAATATCCGTATAAGTGTCTCGAAGAATCGAAAATACATGAATATGCTTATTGGCAGGATTCAATGAAACGACCAACATGCTGTCGGATCTGGGTACCTCGCCCTTGTCACTTCCACGGGCATCCACACCCATCAGCAGAATGTTGACAGGCTCGGTTCCCTCCCACTCCGGAGCTTCCAGAGCTTCGGCATTATCGGTGCTTACTTTAATGAACGAGGAGTTTGCCGGTGTTTTGTTAAGTCCTTCTAATCCTTTGTAAATGGACAAGAAATAGTAAAAGACAAAGATTACAGCAGCGACCACAAGTAACAATGTTACAGTCAATATCCTCTTTTTCCTCTGTGTCATGTCATTCTTCCTTTCTGGATGATGAACGCCCCTGCCCCTTTCTGTATTTAAGATTTTTGCAAGGCTGCTACGAGAAGTGAAGTGTAGTATCGGCTACCATCTGGTTTTAAATGGACGCCATCTCTATAAAAATATTCATCTTTGCCTACACTAGCCGAATACCAGTCCACCACGCTGACGTTACTGTATTCACCAGCGACCTGTGCAATCGTGTCATTCGCCGTGTCTTGCCAGCCTTTCGGCACCCGGGTGGTAACCAAGATTACCTGTCTGGCTCCAGAAAGGGATTGCAGTACGTCGCGCAGTTGGTCTTTGCTAAACGGACCGTTGGTGCCGAGTTCGATAATGACCTGGTCTCCCAGTTTGCCTTGGGCGGACAATTCATTAATGACTTTTATAGCTTGAGACATCTGCCGGCCAACCTTGCCGTCAACCGTCATATTCGGAAGCTGCTCTTTTAAATAAGGCTCAATTCCGACCGTAACCGAATCTCCAATCATCGTGACGCCCTCGCCGTTTAAGGAAGCGGATGGTTGAGCTTGTTCTCCGCTGGTGCTGGAAGCCGCACGCTTTTGTGCAGCGGGCTGCATCGCATCAAGATTGTATAGAGAAGAATCCTTGCTGCGTGATTCGTTATCATCCGAATTTTGCTTTGCGTGCATATGGAGGCCGATGGCTCCTAAAGCGATAAGGATAACCATAAAACCCCCTAATGTTTTTACCATCCATCCATTTTTTTTGTTCATACCTAGTTCATCCTTCCCTTTAACATGCTAGTAGGTTTTATCTTGTTTGATAGCATCAATCAAAAACGAGGCATAATACTGAGCGCCTTCTGGTTTCAGATGAACACCATCGTCATAAAACAGATCGTTGCGGTTTTCGCTGGCCGAATACCAGTCGATAAGCCGGACATTTTGAAATTCACCAGCAATTTCACGTAGATTGTCATTTACGGTATTCTGCCACCCTCTCGGTACTCTGGTCGTTATCAGATAAATGTGCCGGGAATCCTGCAGTGAAGCCAGCAAGGACTTCAGTTGACTCTGGTTAAAAACGCCGTTGGTGCCGAGTTCAATAATAATTTTATGGCCAAGTTTGCCCTGTGCCCGCAGGCCATCAAGCACATCCTCGGCCTGTGACATTTGCCGTCCCACCTTGCCATCTATGATGATACCGGGAAGCTGTTTTTCCAGAAACGGGGCGGCATCCAGAATGACAGAATCTCCAATCGCCGTGATCCCCTCTCCTTCTGCGGAATGGCCTGTATTTTCAGCGGAATGATTTTCAGCGGAACAGCCGGATTGCAGCGTTTCTGTCTGGACGGATTCCCGGCTTACAGTTGCTGGCGCATCGGGTACAGGATCTGGTGAATCCGTCTTCCATGATGTCAGGACCAGAATGATGGCGATAACAATTACGACAAGACCTAGTTGGCTGCCAGCGCCTGATCTGCGGAGTGATTTTAGGCTGGTCCCAAAGGTCCCGCGGCGGATGGGCTCTTCGATGTATCTGTAGGAAAGACCCGCCATTATGAAACTGACCATTACCTGCAGAGCAATGCGCATATAGCTGGCATCTTCGGTACTTACCGCGGGACTTGATAAAATAATGACCGGATAATGCCA
>NZ_WUDQ01000117.1:0-9253 GCF_009827695.1 Paenibacillus sp. OT2-17
CCAACTGGCAAGTATTCAAGGTAGACCTGTCGACTATCGAGTCAAAGTCGTGAAGGAAGGGCAGACATGGGATTTTCGTGCGGTGGTTGCACGTCATGCTCGTCCCGGACTGGTCATTACAAATCTGTGCAAAGGGGGAACTTTGCTGAAGGGAACAGAGGCGCTTCGGATGATATATCCCCGGCGGCTTGCTATTCAAAAGCGGCGCGAAATCATTCAACTTACACAGCGCTGTATTCCTGTACTGGAAAGAAGATTTCCTGGGATCGGACAACTGGGATTTGATTACGGGCTTGATCAGAGTGGACGGGTATGGATTTTAGAGGTTAATACAAGACCGCAATCAATTTCTGATTTCTTTAAAAAAATTCCAATATAATCTATTAACAAGACGCTAAATAAAATATATTTGTATAAATAATAAAAATATTTTTTTTGTGTTCGAGCGTCAAAATTCTGTGTATAAATATTGTCCACATTATCCCCTGTCACATATATGGGTTAACGACACTTACCAACAATTTATACACAGGATCTCCACAATTGACTGTGGATAACAGAACGCTTGTTCCGATTTTGGTATTTTGATAGAATAGATTTTGAAATAAAAGGAAAGGTTGTGTCGAGGATGGCTATGCTGACGGATGAAATGCTTTTGGATTCCTATCAGATGGCAATCGAGCTTAAACTTGAATGTGACTTCATTGCACTGTTGCTGGCTGAGATTCACAAAAGAAATCTAGAGATGAATACAGCCGTAGTCCTTCATTAGACCGGACAAGCTCTCGTACTGCGACTGTAAAGTCATTCAGGGTTCGAATGACTTTACAGACAATCACTGCAACGAATAGGCACACCGTAAAAAAGGGTATTTCACTCCAAAGATTCAAATTTGGAGTAAAATACCCTTTTTTGTCATAGTCTAAACTAGACACTACAATTTCATGTTACTGCTGTGGCCGGGAGACAACTTGGCATCTGGATCTACATAGACCTTGGCGTTGTTGACTGCCGTAGGAGCTTCACCAAAGCCGACCGCAATCAGCTTGAGCTTGCCTGGATAGGTCGTAATGTCCCCTGCGGCGAAAATGCCGGGAATATTTGTTTCCTGGCGAGAGTCGACCACGATAGAGTTACTTTCGATTTCAATTCCCCATTCAGCAATCGGGCCAAGTGTGGATACAAATCCAAAGTTAACGATCACATCGTCCACTTCAATTTCCTGTGTTTCTTTGGTTTTTACATGAGCAAGAGTGACTTTGGTAATCGTGTCTTCTCCATGCAATTCTGTAATTTCCGTTGGTGTAATAACGTTTACTTTGGAAGCGAGGAGGTTTTCGACACTGTGTTCATGCGCACGGAATTTGTCACGGCGGTGAATCAATGTAACCTGTTCTGCAATCGGTTCCAGCATAAGTGCCCAGTCTACAGCAGAGTCACCACCACCGCTAATTAGCACTTTTCGGCCTGCAAATTTGCTCAGGTCGCTGACAAAGTAATGCAGGTTCGTTTTTTCAAAACGTTCGGCACCTGGAAGCTCCAGTCTGCGCGGCTCGAAAGCACCCACACCAGCGGTAATAATAACCGCTTTACCATGATACTCGCCACCTTTGTCTGTTTTTACGATGAAGTGGCGTTCTTCCTTTTTCTCTAATGATACGACTTTCTCTTCTAGCTGCACCTCTGGATTAAAGTGGTTCATTTGTTGAACCAAATTGTTAACCAGTTCCTGTGCAGTCACTTTAGGAAAGCCAGCGACGTCATAGATATATTTTTCAGGATAAAGGGCTGCAAGCTGGCCGCCCAGTTGGGGCATACTTTCAATTAAGGTGACGGACGCCTGACGCATTCCCCCGTAAAAAGCGGCGAAAATACCGGCTGGACCGCCTCCGATAATAATCAGATCGCGGATTTCCGCACCTGTGGATTGAGCTGTCACTCTAAAACACCTCCGAAAGGGATAGTATGGGATTTGTAGATATTGAATCAGCCGCATAGAGGTTCAGATAGCCGCCGAACGCATGATTCACTGTTTATCATTATAAACTGCTGGGTTCCGCTTGCAAAGTTAAAGCGGTTAATATTTGATGAAGACTTTTCTGTGAGTATAAATTAACCGTTTTGAGAGAACAGCTGTGAATAATTAATGATTATGTATATCGGAAGGGGTAGAAGCATGAGCAGTATTCCCAAAATTGTCATTGTGGGCGCCGGATATGGCGGTATATTGACGGCTCAGCAATTGCAAAAGGATCTCAAGCACAATGAGGCGGATGTCACACTGATCAATCGACATGATTACCACTATATTACGACACATCTTCATATGCCTGCTGCAGGTACGGATACGATTGAGCATTCAAGGATTCCGATTGCCCAGCTAATCGATGAGTTCAAGGTGGATTTAGTCAAAGGAACGGTTAAGGAAATCATACCGAAGGAGAAAAAAATCGTGCTGGAGGATGGATCACTCTCCTATGACTATTTGGTCATTGGATTAGGCGGCGAGCCAGAAACATTCGGTATTCCGGGAATGGATAAGTTCGCGCTGACGATTCGCAGTATTAACTCGGTTCGCCTGATTCGTGAGCATATTGAATACCAGCTGGCCCTGTATAAAAATGACGGTAAACCAGGTCGCCTCAATTTCGTCGTAGGAGGCGCTGGTTTTAGCGGCATTGAGTTTGTAGCAGAATTGGCGGATCGATTGCCACAGCTGGCCAGAGCCTATGACATCGATTTTAACCGGATTCAAATCATTAACGTCGAGGCAGCTCCTACGGCGCTGCCAGGGTTCGATCCTGAGCTGGTGGAGTATGCGATGAACGTCCTTAAGCATAAAGGGGTCACCTTCCGCATTGGAATTCCGATTAAGGAATGCTTGCAGGATGGTGTAATCGTTGGTGAGGGGGAGAAAATCGAAGCGTGCACGGTGGTCTGGACGGGAGGGATCCGTGGGAACGGATTAATCGAGAAAGCCGGATTCGAAGTGATGCGCGGAAGGGTGAAAATCGACGATTTTCTGCATGCACCGGGCCACGATGATATTTTTATTATCGGGGACAGCTCCCTGATGTTTAATCCTGAAGGACGCCCTTATCCACCGACTGCCCAAATTGCGATGCAGCAAGGGGTTCTTTGTGCCAAGAATCTGGCCGCTACTCTTCGCAAAAAGGAGCTGCACAAGTTCATATTTTCCAACAAAGGGACGGTTGCTTCTCTTGGAAAAGGGGAAGCCGTCGCCGTGGTGGGCAAACGCAAAATAAAAGGTTGGGTGGCCGCACAATTGAAAAAAATTGTGGATCTCCGCTATCTGTTCATCATTGGCGGAATTCCACTGGTACTGAAAAAGGGACGGTTTTTCTAAAGGTAGAAAGGTTTCCTTGACTCCTAAAAAGGAGCATGGAGACCTTTTTTATTTAGGCGAACAAAAAAAGGTATTGACTCATAACTATTTGACGACGTATAGTATGGTTACTAATTACAGAGGGGGAGCTTCACATTGAATTCTGATTTTAACATCAATGCTGATCCCAGGAAAATAAATTTATTGACTGAAAAGTTTCCAAATGTGGATTCCCGATCGTTGAATACGTTAGTACTTTTCGTGCAGACAGCTCACGAGGTGTACAATGGGGTGTCTTCCAGACTGTCTGAGTATGGGGTATCTATTGGAAATCTTAAAATTCTAATGCCTTTGTATTTGTATGACCGTTCGTTAACTCCCTCCGAGTTGGCTGAGTATTCCGGAGTTACACGTTCAACAGTAACCAGCGTAATTGACAAGCTGGAACGGGACGGGATCATCCGAAGAAGTACGCTAACGGATCGACGTATGACCGCGATTTCTTTGACTGATGAAGGAAAACAGTTAATGACGGAAAGAATTCCACTGTTCATTCAGCTTTTTTCGGATTTGATGAATGAATTTACGCAGGAGGATCATGATCTTTTTGCAACACTCTTACAGAAGCTTTCCTCAGGTGTTGAACGGATAAAACAGGAATAATCAAATTTCCCGGCTTAAATAGTTAGACGTCGTACTATCAGGCTCCTTATTTGTTTTTGACTATTATTTTTAACTATCATTGGCTAAATCATCATGAAGGAGAGTTTATTGTAATGAACAAAAAGATCATCGTGTACGTTTTACTTGTTGTCGCGTTAGGTACCGGGGGTACGCTAATGGCAATGAGCGGCAAGGATGCTGTGAGTATGGCAGCCCAACAAAAAAATACACTGCTTACGGCAGATACCGTGAATGTTGCTTTTCAGGGCGTAGGGGGAAGAGTAAACACGATTGAGGTGAAGGAAGAACAACAGGTGAAAAAAGGGGATGTGCTCATGACCCTCGATCCTGTAGACCTTGATTTGCAAATTGAGAAATTAAAAACGGATATCGCACAGGCTGATGTGAAAATAAAACAGGCTAAAGACGGGTTGCAAAATCAGTCGGAGAAAATTTCGAATTCAGAAAAACAGGGGCAATTGGACATTCAAGCCGCGCAAGCGGGAGAGTCCTTATTAAACCAAGGCACACGTGCGGAGGATATTGTAAGACAAAAGCTGGCTATTGAAGCAGCACAGCAATCGTTGGACGCAGCTCTGACAGGAGTAGAGACAGCCAAAAGAAATGCGGAAATCGCACAAAAAACAGTATCATCCAGACAACAGGCTCTGGACTTGGCTAAAGTGAATTACAACCGTATCAAAGCGTTATATGATGCCGGAGCTGGAACCAAAGCAGAACTGGATAACGCCAAAAACCAACTGGATAATGCCCAAATCGCGTTAGATACAGCTAAGGATCAGGTTGAAATTGCCAATAACCAGATTACAGCGGCTAGCAAACAATCGGACATTGCTAAAAATGGGATCGCTCAGCAGCAAACCGCTTTGGATAAAATGGAGGCTGGCGCGACTGCTGAGGAACGCCAGCAGGCTCGTATCAAAACAGAAAAAGCCAAGGAAGCCTTGACTCAAACCTCGCAAACACGAAAAGATGTTAAGAATAGCGAATACAATGTGGATCTTCTGGCTCAACAAAAGCAGGCATTGAGTGTTCAACTCAAAACTTTGGAATTGCAGCGCGGACGTATGGTGCTGAAGGCATCTACAGATGGTAAGGTGGCACGTATTGTACCTAAAATGGGAGAGATCGTTTCTACGGGGGCAACGGGCGCCGTTATTGAAACCAATCAGCTATACTACGATATTTATGTGGGCGAGGATTCCATATCACAGTTTAAAGCTGGGGAAAATGTGACTTCGCACGTTGTAGCTTTAGATAAAGATGTCCAAGGCAAGGTGAGGTACATTACTTCTGCCCCTCAGTATACCAACATGAGAATGAGTCGGGACAAAGGTCTGTCGGATATAAGCTCCTTCCAAGTACGGGTGGATGTCCAGCGCACATCTGAATTATTGCCTGGAATGACGGTAGAGGTTGTGACGAAATGAAGGCGTTTATAGAAGAATGGAAGCTGATGATCAGCGGCAAGATGGTTTTTATCATGCTGCTCGTTCCTATCGTAGTAGCTGTAGCCTTTGGATTTGTTTTTAAAAATAATCAGCTTAACGATGCCTCTGTAGCTGTAGTCGATTTAGATCATAGCAGTTATAGCCGACAGCTTATTAATAAATTAGATGCATCGCAGTATATTGATGTACGCCATGTGCAAGAGAACGAAACCGATCCGAATTTACTTTTATATAATGAAAAGTTTTTTGCGGTGATTTACCTTCCAGCTGGGTTGGAGGAAAATAGGATTAAAGGAGTTCAGAGCAACATCGGTTTTTATGTAGATAATACGGTAGGTCAGGCTACTGGAAATCTACGCTCGGCAGTCACAGAGATTATGGCGACGGAAAATGCGATGCTGGCTGGTGGTGGATTAAAGGGTATGGGAATGAGTGACAGTCAGGTTACAGGGCTTACTTCCAATATGCTGCTTCAGCAGCGCCTGTTATATAATCCTACCAATGCTACTTTGATGACCTCGGTTATGGGGTTCATTAATACGGTCATGATTTCACTGATTGGTGCTACTGTACTGACAATTGTCCCGCGATTGCGGGAGCAAGGAAGATTAAAAGAGGAGCTTCAGCATTCGTATAGCTTGATTCTTAGGGTGTTGCCGTATGCGTTAGTAGGATGTGTGTCCTTTTACCTGTCCATTGGTTTGCTCAAGCAAATTGGCGGACTACGCTTTGAAGCGAATGTATGGCAGCTCAGTATTCCATTTCTCCTGTACACGATTACGTTGGGTTTGTTTGCGATGGCTTTAGGGTGGAATGCGGCCAATCCTGGAAAAGCTTCCCCACGCCTCATGCTAATTATACTGCCTTCGTTTTTACTGAGCGGCGCTCAATTGCCAGTGGCTATGCTGCCTCCATCGCTGCAATATGTAAGTAACATTCTCCCATTGACCTGGCATTTCAAGTTTTTGAGAGGTATGGGCTTTAAAGGTGGAAGCTTAAAATATTTTATTCCCGAGTTGGGAGGCTTTTTGATCTTACTAAGTGGTTTGCTGCTTATTATCTTTATCCTGATCGCTTTGGAGAAAAGAAAGCTGGCGAAAAGTGAGGATACATCCGTAGGGGGCGAGCCTGTGCTGCAATAATCAGAGATATCATTCCTTGGTTATGACCTGGCAATCATAAAGAATACGATTTAATCAGGCACCCGTGAGGGGCCTTTTCTCTTCTATTATAGCTTTAGGTCTTATAAAAAAGGATTCCGTCGTCCCGAAAGTGGGAGTTCGCGGAATCCTTGATTGTATGTTGCGACATAGTTCCGACGCTTATGGTTTACAGCTTCAACATGTCTTCAAATGTCTCTTCATTTAACACACTGCCGACATAGAAGGAGCCGAATTCACCGTAACGGGCACTGACTTCATCAAAACGCATTTCGTAGATTAGCTTCTTGAACTGAAGTGCGTCATCGGAGAACAGTGTTACGCCCCATTCCCAATCGTCAAAGCCGACGGAACCGGAAATAATTTGCTTTACTTTGCCAGCATAGCTGCGTCCAATTAAACCGTGGCTGCGCATCAAGGTGCGACGCTCGTCCATCGAAAGCATATACCAGTTGTCGTCCAGGTCACGTTTTTTGTTCATTGGATAGAAACAAATATAACGGGCCTTGTTTAATACAGGCTTCAAGCGTGCGACGATTTGTGGATTTTGCATTGGATCTTCATCTTTGCTCAAATAATTACTTAGTTCCACCACACTCACATAAGAATAGGTTTTGGTTGTATATTTGGCGAAGGTTGTTTTGTTAAAATCATTTTCCAGTTTATTGAGGTCTTCCAGCGTTTCGCGCAGGTGCATCATGACAAAATCAGCCTTTTGTCCGACAACAGTATAGACAGCTGAACTGCCCAGACCCGCTTCCTCGGTAACGTTCCATTCCTTCATAAACTCTTGAAGCTCGTCCAGTGCTCCGGCGCGCTCTTCATCGTCTGCGGTCTTCCATGCTGTCCAGTTGATGGACCGGAAATCGTGAAGCGCATACCAGCCTTCCAGTGTGGGGGCTACTTCGTTGGGAGTTGCTGGGGTTTGTTGAGGTTGATGTTGACTCACGATCTACACTCCTTTACGTCTGTAAATGATAATCAGCTTAGCCGAAATATGTGTACTTCCTTATATCATTCCTGTATCCAATACGTGATGCTTAACCATTATATTGTAGCTCAAAGTAAAGCTTTTCACCAATGAAAGAAGTGTGAAGAATTTTATTTTTACCATGATACAGGTCACAAAGTCTTAAAATAGTTAGTATTCTCGAAAAAAGTAGAAGTCAGACGAATACGGCTGCCAAAAAGGAGAACAATTGCCCTTATTTTGTTGGTCCCACGAGAAGGCAAGTATGATAGAATAGAAAAACATCTTGGAGACCGTTATGTCAGGAAAGGAAGAATGTTGGAATGCGGATGAAAAACCTGCTGCACTATACTGAGAACCACCGCTACTGCGTTTATCGGGAATTTGGCTTGAGCGCACTGGATGAATTGATGCTGGGAAGCGTCTATCAGCCGATGGTAGGCGCATTTGCGGTCAGTCTGTATCGACTGTTGTTCCAGCATGTGCCAGTCGGACAAATCGGTTATTCGCCGTTGGAACAGCAGCGTCGCCTTTTTCTGACACTGGGACTGGAGCCGAGTGAGAAGGGACGCAAGTATTTGATTGAACAGACCTCCAAGCTGGAGGCCGTCGGTCTGTTACAGACGTCCAGGCTGTATGCACCCGAAACGGACGACTATATGTATGAATATGAGATGCAGCCGCCGCTCGCACCTGCTGAATTTTTCAGAACGCAGCATCTCACCCTTTTGTTGAGAGACAAAATCGGTAAGTTTGCAGTGCTTTCTCTGAGAGAATCGTTGTGGAGTAGGGAATCTAGCGAATGGTCGCAATCTTCCTATAATAAAGAAAATATTTCGATTCCTTTCTACGAGTTATTTGAATTGAATACCCATGTTATAGATTACGAACTGGAACAGGCGCTGTCCGAGGTGTCCACTAGCCGTCAGACTGGACCACTAGCGTCAGAATCGGAGGAAGCATTGAATTATGCAGATATTATTCTCCGTTTTCCGCGTGAATCTGCCAATCGCAAGCACGTGGAGCGTCTCCGGTTTGAACACGAGCAGTTAGGCATGGTCAATTACGTTGTTCGCAAATTTGACCTTTCTGTACAGGATATTAGTCGCTTGCTGGATGAGGATGGTATTTTTACCGAAGCAGGCGACTTGTTGCTTGACGAGCTTCAGCTTCGGGCTAGTCAGCACTCCAGACAGGATCGGAAGCGTCAGGAGGAACAGCAGGTACAGGCCGCCAAAGTGGTCGCCTTGCGCCAAAGAGAAGCTTCCACACCTGAAGAGCCGCCTGCAGAACAGGCTGTGGAAATGGAATTTTATGTGGAGGTTCCACCACAATTCACAGCCAAGTGTGACATTCACCAATATAATATGATGTTGCGCAACGAGCCTTATCGCCGTTTGCTGCAAACCTTTTTCCCCGGCACGGTTCCCGGTAACCTGCTGGATATATTTGAGAAAATTGATATCAGCTATAAGCTGCCCGGTGAAGTCATCAATGTGCTGATCCATTATTTGATGTCACTGCTCGTATCGGGGAGCGATCAGCGAATTAACCGAAACTTTGTCGAGGCCGTTGCTTCCAACATGCTGCTTAAGCAGGTAAACACTTACGAAAAAGCCGTTCAATATATAAGGGATCAAGC
>NZ_WUDQ01000118.1:0-9244 GCF_009827695.1 Paenibacillus sp. OT2-17
TGATAAATATCCCTTTTTATTATTCCAATTCCCTGGTTAATGATATACAATAAACTCGAGCGTAATTACTAATATATTCATATAAATGAATATAAATAACAAAAAAGGAAGGAAGTTTATCAATGAAAAAAATGTTGTTAACTTCATTAGGCCTGACACTTATGTTAAGTACTTCTGCCAGTGTCGCTTTAGCCGAAAAAGCAAATTCTGTACCAGTAGCAAAGGAATCAACTCTAACCTCTGTACTTGAATATAATGAACAGGAGCCAAATGATAGTTTTGAACAAGCTAACTATTTTTTATAGGTGATGCTGTCATCGGTACCCTTGGTAAAGAGGTTCAAGGAGGCTGGGAAGCCTACGATGTATTTAAAATTAAGGTTTTTAGATCGAACGAAGTTCAGTTTATAATTGAAGGCGACCAATACCCTGATTCTTGGATGGAACTAACTCTTTACGATAGTAATGGTAAACGAATTAAACGTTCAAAAAACGCCCAATATTCTTTAAATGCTGATCTTGAAAAAGGTAAGGAATACTACCTAGCTGTCGATGTACCAGGACTTCAACCTGGAGGAAAGGTATTCGACTATAAAATCTCTACTGAAGTTATAAGGTAGCCTAAATAAATTTATGTAACTTTCCAAATAGTTAAATTATTATTTACTGCCTGCTGTTGTGTTGGATACATACAAAAGGCGCGTACAAAAATCAAAAAACTCTAACTACACCAAGAGCCTAGCCCCTTTTTTAAGGGGCTAGGCTCTTTTTTAAGATCATGCAATTGGTACACTCTGTTATTTCACATTACCCTTGTCTTACGACAAACGTGAGCTAAAGTCCTCGTAGGAGAACTGACGGATTACCTTAATGCCTTCTTCGTCGTTGTAGCTGGCGATGGCTGGCAGGTTGACTCCGTTGAACATGTGGTTTTTGACCATCGTGTAATGGGCCATGTCGCAGAATACAAGCTTGTCTCCCGGCTTCAATGGCTCTTTAAAGGAATAGTCTCCAATCACATCTCCAGCCAAGCACGTAAGTCCACCAAGTCTGTAGGTGTAAGCATACTCACCAGGCTTGCCTGCATCAATGATATTCGGGCGATATGGCATAGCCAGCACATCAGGCATATGACATTCAGCCGAAGTATCCAGAATGGCAATATCCATTCCGTTTTTCATCGTATCCAATACGGTAGCCACCAGATATCCAGTATTCAAAGCGATAGCTTCGCCCGGCTCCAGGTAAACCTGTACACCATATTTATCCTGAAAATATTGGATGCAACGTACCAGCGTGTCCAGATCATAGTCTTCTCTGGTAATATGGTGACCGCCGCCGAAATTGAGCCATTTCATGTTCTTAATGTATGGCCCGAATTTCTCATCCACGACTTTAATGGTGCGCTCCAGCGTATCTGAATTCTGCTCACACATCGTATGAAAATGAATACCATCCACGCCATCCAGATCCTCAGGTCTAAAGTTAGCCAGGGTCACACCCATTCTGGAGTTGTTGTAGCAAGGATCATACAACGGCGTTTCGATTTCCGAATATTCCGGATTAACTCGAATGCCGATGTCGATTTTTTTGGAAGTTACGCCTTGCACTCTGCTTTTGTAGCGTTTCAGTTGATCAAAGGAGTTGAAAACAATATGGTCAACATATTCCAATAGCTCATCAAATTCACTGTCTACATAAGCAGGTGCGTATACGTGAACTTCCTTGTCCATTTTTTCGCGACCGAGTCTGGCCTCGAACAACGAACTGGAGGTTACGCCTTTTAAATATTTGCCAACCAGAGGAAAGGTCGAAAACATCGAAAATCCCTTAAGAGCAAGCAAAATACTGCAGCCTGTCCGCTCTTGAACGGAATTTAAAACCTCAAGATTTTTGACAAGAAGTCTTTCGTCAACAAGATAACAAGGTGATGGAAGTCCTGTAATATCAATATTCATCGCAGGCCTCAATCAAGCAACGTTGGCGTAAAGTTCTCTTGCCATGGCAATCCGTGTTTATTTAGTGCTTCCATGAATGGATCTGGATCAAATTCCTCAACGTTGTAAACGCCTGGTTTTTTCCAGATACCTTTGATAATAAGCATTGCGCCGATCATAGCAGGAACACCAGTTGTGTAAGAAATGGCTTGGGAGCCAACTTCAGCATAACATTCCTCATGATCACAAACATTGTAAACATAATACGTTTTTGGTTTTCCATCTTTCACACCTTGGATGATGCAACCAATGTTCGTTTTGCCTTTTGTTCTTGGTCCCAGAGAAGCCGGGTCTGGCAAAATAGCTTTTAGGAATTGCAGTGGAATGATTTGTTGTCCTTCGTAATCAATAGGCTCGATCGAAGTCATGCCTACGTTTTGAAGTACATTCAAATGATTCAGATAATTGTCCGAGAACGTCATCCAGAAGCGGATTTTTTTCACGCCTTTAATATTCACTGCAAGAGATTCCAGTTCTTCATGGTACAAAAGATATATATTTTTCGGTCCAATTTCAGGAAGGTCGTATACCTTTTTCTCAGAAAGTGGCTCAGTTTCAATCCATTCTCCGTTTTCAAAGTAACGGCCCTTCGCCGTAATTTCACGAATATTGATTTCCGGATTAAAATTAGTTGCAAAAGGATATCCGTGGTCCCCTGCATTCGCATCCACAATATCAATCGTATGAATTTCATCAAAGTAGTGCTTTTGAGCATAAGCCGTAAATACTCCAGTTACGCCTGGATCAAAACCGCTGCCCAGCAGAGCTGTAATTCCTGCTTTTTCGAATCTTTCTTTGTAGGCCCATTGCCAGCTGTATTCAAACTTCGGCGTATCCGGCGGTTCATAGTTCGCCGTATCAACGTAATGAACACCTGTCTCAAGGCAAGCATCCATTATCGTTAAATCCTGATAAGGGAGAGCCACATTGATAACTACATCCGGTTGAAAGCTTCGAATCAAGTCAATGACCATGTCGGTGTTGTCAGCATCAAGCTGAGCCGTTTGTATCTTCGTACGACCTCCACCCAGCTTCTCTTTAAGCGCATCGCATTTCTCAACAGTTCTGCTTGCGATACAAATTTCTTCAAATACATCTGGGTTTTGGCAACATTTATGCACCACAACGCTGGCCACGCCACCGGCGCCAATAATCAATGCTTTTCCCAAAATAAATAACCTCCTTATTCCATACGCTAATCGCTAATCATTCTTGCAAACAAAATGATTATAAAGACATCCCACCAAATAATCAAGAAAAACGACAATTTGCTGTATCAAAATTCACAGGAGCATGTCACAAAAACTTTACAAATCCCAAAATTAGGCATAAAAACTTCGTAAAGTGAGCAGAAAACAAACATTACCCCATACATACCAGGGAAGTCAGCACGCATTTAACGGAAGTTTTTTTGAATATAATGCTCATAGCCCTAAAGAGTTAATATTATCTTATTTCTAAACAAAAGACCACCCCTCCGCATCCTATGAAGAAGATTCATGTGGGGGTAAAATTATGGGCTGATAACGTAATGCCTCATCTACGATCTCTGCCGCACTCAAATCACGATCATCCCAGTAGATCAAATTACTGATCCCCGGATGGGGCGTATTTTGCATCACTATGGTCAGCATGCTGTCGATTTCCTCTTCTGTTCCCTCATCTCTGATGATTTTTTCCACCAACTGTATAAGCTCACTTCGGTTTAAATTTTGGAGTTCCTCGCTGGCTCGATCCAGACTCATGTAATCGCCCTCCTTTGTATTGAGTATGATCGGCATTGTGTGGCCCATCCTTTTTCTGTAAGCGCTATATGACCTATTATGGAGCTTTAAGAAGCGTTTATGATAAATAAAGCCGCCCCCAGTATGGGAACGGCTCTATACAGTAAAGCTTTTTAAACCATGATTTTGCAAATATCATTCGTGAATTCAACCGGATCTTGCAGCGGCAAGCCTTCGATCAGCAAAGCCTGATTATACAGTAATGCCGTATAGAGGTTTACTTTCTCCTTATCCTCGGCAAAAGCTTCTTTCAAAGAGTTGAACACCGCATGGTTTATGTTGATTTCCAGCACTTTATTCGCTTTGACATCGGCGTTATTAGGCATAGCGTTCAAGATTTTCTCCATCTCAATCGTCACTTCGCCGTCTGCGGACAGACATACCGGATGTGTCTTCAAGCGCTTGGAGGCTTTAACACTGGATACCTTGCCTTCCAGCAAGCCCTTCATGTACTCGAACAGCTCTTTGTTGTCGTTTTGTTCTGCTTCTGTTTCTTTCTCGTTTTCGTCAGGCTCAATGCCCAGATCGCCGCTCGATACAGATTTGAATTCTTTCTCTTTGTAGCTTAAGAGCATTTTAATAGAAAACTCATCAATATCATCGGTGAAGTACAGAATTTCGTAGCCTTTATCGGCCACCATTTCGGTTTGCGGCAGTTTTTCAATACGCTCGTTGGACTCGCCGGAAGCATAATAAATATACTTCTGATCCTCTGGCATACGTGATACGTATTCGTCCAAAGTAACCTGCTTTTTCTCTGTAGAAGAGTAGAACATGAGCAGATCCTGGAGAGTTTCTTTATGTCTTCCGTAATCGTTGTAGACACCAAATTTCAATTGTCTGCCAAATGATTTGTAGAATTGATCATATTTCTCCCGGTCATTTTTGAGCAAGGTCAGCAATTGGCCTTTGATTTTGCTTTCGATATTTTTGGCAATCAGCTTCAGCTGACGGTCATGCTGCAGCATTTCTCTGGAAATGTTGAGTGACAGGCTTTCGGAGTCAACCATACCTTTGACAAAGCTAAAATAATCCGGCAGCAGGTCAGGAGATTTTTCCATAATCAGCACACCGTTGGCATACAACTCCAGCCCTTTTTCATATTCCTTGGAGTAGAAATCAAACGGGATATTTTCAGGAATAAACAGAATAGCTTGGTACACTACCGCGCCATCCGCGCTGACGTGGATATGCTGGAGCGGCTTGTCGTAGCCATAGCGTTTTTCCGCATAGAAATTTTGATAATCCTCGTCGGTCAGCTCGCTTTTGTTTTTTCTCCAGATAGGAACCATGCTGTTGATACGCTGTTCTTCTTCGTAATCCTCGAACTCGTTGTCGCTTCCCTCTTTCAGACGCTTGCCTGTAATATCCATTTTAATCGGATAGCGGATAAAGTCGGAGTATTTTTTAATCAGTGCTTTTAAACGATACTCGTCCAAATATTCGTCGTAGGACTCATCTTCGGTGTTTGCCTTGATTTTCAGAACAATCTCGGTTCCAACCTCGTCCTTCTCAGCTGCTTCAATGGTATACCCGTCTGCACCTGTGGATTCCCATTTATAAGCAGTATCACTTCCCAAAGCCTTGGTAGTCACTGTAACCACATCGGCTACCATAAAAGCTGAATAGAAGCCGACGCCGAATTGACCGATGATGTCATGACCATCCTTGGATTCATTTTCATTTTTGAATGCCAGCGAGCCGCTCTTAGCAATAACACCCAGGTTATTTTCTAGTTCTTCCTTGGTCATACCAATCCCGGTATCACGCAGGGTTAGCGTTCTGTTATCCTTATCGGCAGTTACTTTGATATAATAATTTTCTTTGTCAAAGACCAGTTGATCATCCGTCAATGCTTTGTAATAAATTTTGTCAATCGCATCACTTGCATTGGAGATCAGCTCTCTTAGGAAAATTTCCTTTTGCGTGTAAATCGAGTTAATCATCATTTCTAGCAGACGCTTGGACTCAGCCTGAAACTGTTTTTTCTCCATTCGGATATCTCCTTTCAGATATGAACCTATGTAAGGCCAGCAGATATGAGCTATGCAAACGATTCAACTTTGTTAGCACTCCCATCATTCGAGTGCTAGCCTACCTTTTTTATAACATTCCTCATTTTTTATGTCAATATCTCGGTTGGCTGAGCAGTAAAATTACATTTTAGGAAATCGCTAGTGTCTAATGTGCTTAAACATCACGTTAAACATTTCGACAGAAGATGGAAACAGCCCCTGTACATGGGGAAGCAGATTACTCCTGATCCGCAGCTCATCCTCATTCAAATGCTGTAGGTCTTCATGAAAGAACCAAACAATAGGATAATCGCCGTCCTTATGTCTGCTGCCTGCATTTAAACAAACGGGACCCTGGTCGTCCTCTGCTATTGCAAAAGGAATGTAGCCTGCTGATAGCAGAGGTGACCATTGATCGAGCAAATCATAAAATGCCTTTAAGCCCTGACCTACAGGCAGACGTGGAAACTCAACAAACGTACAATCGCTCCAGTATACTCCCGGAATGGATTCATTATCGAATTGTAAAGATACATAATGGTAGGACATGATAAAACTACTCAGCAGGGGCGGTAGCTCAAAATGGTATTTTTCCTCCATCTCCCGAACTTCCTGTTCAGTAATCTGCGAAGGGAGAGGCTTCCACTTGATCCATCCCTCCTCGTCGACATTCCCATCACGCATTTCAATCGGTACATTTTCTTCCACATCCATAAAAAAGGCTTCATCCATCTGAGCAAATAGTTCCTTCATGGATGTACGAATATCCGCTTTCTTGTCCATGTCCTCACACCTCTTTCCTTTCTATTCACATTTTGCATCATGGGTTAATGCCAAATGCCCTCTATCTGAAAATAGCATTGTAATCATGTGTTACTACACTTTTTAAGTTCAGCTTATCAGAACTTGCTTTTATCACCATTTGCGGAATATTAGTATTACCAGCGCAATGGCTCATAGTTCCGCCAGATCACCCAACGCGCTGTCTCGTGAATTCGCGCGGTGCCAATGCTATATTCATCCTTCGTGCCGCTCTGCAAATCAATCAAATGAAGCATACCGCCATACGTTCCAACCGCCAACATACCTTCATCAGGTGTAACTGCCAGCCCGGATATCGTACTGCCGACAAAATAGCGCCAAAGTTCACGACCCTCCCTGTCAATCAGACGGAGATAACCGTAGGCATCACCCAAAATAGATCCTTGTGTCAGCGCTGTTGCAGCGTATACTCGCATTTCTTCATTCATTATCGACCATTCTTCCTTATTCTGAGCAAGACCCTGCTCCACCTCAGCAATCGACACTTGAATGGTGGCACCGTTGTAGAAATGACAGGCATTGTACCAGACGTCCAGATCATCTTTGGAAAATAGAGCATAATGCGGATAACTAGAACTTGGCTCCAATGTATGCACCGTCTTATCGGACAGATCCATAAGCATATGCTCACTCATCTGGCTGCCGTAAGCGATCCAGCGTCCATCCCTCGACACAGCTCCATGAGCCATATCCACAATCGTATCTTCCAGCTCTAGTTCTCTTCGTTCAGACGCCTTAGGATGGATCAAATCCACCTGATCACCAGCCAGCAAATAAACGCCGTAACCACAAACCAGCAGAAGTCGCTGTCCATCGCCAAACGGAATCACTTCATCTAATATATCCTCAGGATGCTCCTCATCTCCCAAGCACTCCAGATCAGGAATGGATGCTTTTAAGCGTCCTTGTATATCCTTCCACTGAAAATGTGCTGTCTCTTCTCCTTGCAGATTTCGGTCCGGTTGACGAACAATACGAATCCCCTGTCCATCCACCAACGCAAAATAAGTCCCGTCCGGCGAACAGCCTACTCGATGCAGTCCGGGGATTTGCAAGATTCCATCTTTTCCCGTCACATAGATCGTCCCACGTTCCCGAGGATTGCCCGCATGTACAATGATTTCATTGCCTCCATTCACAAAAGCTATCGGCCTAACGGCTTGCAAAGCCTCCTCGAACGCTGGTGTAAGCGACCAAGACGCGGCTGGAATTTCTCGACGTAACTGCTCCATTTCACCAGCCTGATTTGCCTCCTGAATCATACGAAAAATATCTTTAGCCATCTTGGGGCGTTCGTCCTGCTTTGGCTCTGATTGCTCCTGCTGCCATTCACTTTCCATGCCGACTCTGATAAATTCATTCACATCTGCGGCATACCTTTTTCCTTCCTGTCGCCACTTTGCTGCCATTTCATGATTCAACCAACTCATTTGCTTCCCCCATCCAGTGTATGTATGCCCTGTTTGTTCTACAGGCTTTGTTCATTATGTAAGGTGGTTTCTCACCTTTGTCAGCACAGACCACAGGTCTGTCACTGCCTTCACCTCTTCATAGTCCAGATAGGCATCTCGTTTGTCATAGTATTTTACCGCCATAATCACCATCTGAAGCGTCACTGGCTGTCCAGCAGCCTTAAGGACTTCTACAATACTTTCGAAGGTCGCCAACTCAAACCAGGTTTGAACCTGACGATCCGGCACCCACTTGGGAATATACTCGTCCTGTTCGTTGGTTACGGCTGTACCCTCCTCTGCACATTCCTCTAGCCAATGCTCATCCCAATAATAAATCGGTGTGTAAACAGGGTCCTGATCCCATTGATCCACATTCACATATAACCAGTTATTATGCAGTTGCCCCACGCTACGCACCAATTCCTGTAATCCTTCAAATACACGATAAGACGGGCGCTCTCTGCGACGGTAATCCTCAAGTCTTGTCTCATACCTGCTCATCTCCAACCTCCCGCTTCCTATATCAGCTAAACACTCAAAATTCGCATAACATACATTTACAACTTATAAAACCCGATATAATTACAAGCACCTCGTAAAGTGTCAAGACTACATAAGGAGATTGATCTATTCATGAAAAGAATCACCGCACTTGTTATCCTGTCCTTGCTATTACTTGTATCCCCGATCTACGCTGCTGCCCCAGCACCTATGCTGGTCTATGTGGACCAGAGTAACCACTCCTTCATCCCGCTTCGTCTCCTGAACAGCTATGAAGGGATCACACTCAACATGACGGCAGCGGACAAAAAAATAGAAATTGCGCAAGGCAATACTCGGATTACCCTATTTGCCGGAAAATCTACTGCCAAAGTGAACGATCAAACGGTCCGTTTGCAAAATGCTCCTTTTAGCGATAATGGTTCGACCTATGTACCCTTGCAGTTCATCAGCCAATATCTAAACCTGCAAGTCTCATGGCAAAAGGAAGCCTCAGCTGTACGCATTAAGCAGGGTACAACGTCCGTCACGCTTCCGGTACTTACCGGTAAGCTACCTGGAAATACTACACCTATTACAACGGCTCATAAAAGCTTCAAGGTCGGATCTCGTACCTTTTCCGCTAAGGTGGTCACCATCTCTATGCTCCATCCCAAGTTAAGCCTGGATGTG
>NZ_WUDQ01000119.1:0-9148 GCF_009827695.1 Paenibacillus sp. OT2-17
ATGTCGTGAATCCCGAACTGAGCTGGTACGATCCGCATAGTCATGCCACGCTTCCGGTCGATCAGGAAGACGATTCCCATGGTACACATACGATGGGCACGATGGTCGGCTCTGAGGAAAACGGAACGAACCGAGTTGGCGTTGCACCTGGTGCGAAGTGGATTGCGGTTCGGATTTTTAATCCGGAAACGACGGATGCGATTATACTGGATGGCGGTCAATGGCTGCTTGCGCCAAAAGATGCCCAAGGGAATCTTCATCCCGAGCTTGCTCCAGACGTAGTGAACAACTCGTGGGGAGGCGGACCGGGTCTTGATGAATGGTTCCGGCCTGTGGTTCAGGCATGGCGGGATGCTCAAATCTTCCCTGAATTCTCTGCAGGTAATACCTCTCTTTCCAATCCGGGCGGACCTGCTTCGGTAGCCAATCCGGCGAACTATCCGGAATCCTTCGCTACTGGAGCCACCGATATCAATGATAATCTAGCCAGCTTCTCCTTGTTAGGACCATCACCCTATGGTGAGGTGAAGCCCGAAGTTTCCGCACCGGGTGTTAATATCCGGTCATCTGTCGCTGGTGGCGGCTATAAAGGCGGATATAACGGTACTTCTATGGCCGGACCTCATGTTGCGGCTCTTGCAGCCCTGTTGCTGCAAGCGAATCATTCGCTTACCGTAGATCAGCTTGAGGAAATTTTGATGAACACAGCTACACCGCGCACGGACAGCACATATCCTACTTCGCCAAACAATGGCTACGGACATGGTGTCATTAATGCGCTGGATGCAGTCGGTTCGGTCATGCAAGGTCTGGGCTCCGTGTCTGGTAAAGTTGTAACGGGTGGCGACGATCTGGAAGCACCTGTTCTCGAGCATACACCGCCCGCAGCGGCATTCGAAGGTATTGATATACCTCTGACTGCTCATGTAACGGATGATGTCGGCGTGACAGCCGTTGAGGCATTTGCCAAAACAGCAGGTACGTCAAACTATGTATATATTCCGTTGGAACGGACCTCCGGCGACAGCAAAGATGGTACATATCAAGCGTCCATCCCGACTTTTTTGGTGGACAGCGCTGGTCTGGAATACTATATTCGTGTAAATGATTACGGTAATAACGGATTTGAAACTGAAGTATACAAGGTTAAAATCTCCAAAGGCGTAAAACCAGGCTACACACAAGACTTTGAAAAAGACATTGCCGGTATTAATATCGGTGGACAGGGCAGTGTTTGGAAATGGGGAACTCCGACAAGCGGCCCTAAAAGCGCACATTCGGGTACAAAGGTCATCGCGACTAATCTCGAAGGCCAATATCAGGCCAACTCCAACAGTTATTTTATGGCCCCTCCGATTGATCTGACCGAGAGCTCAAAAGGGGCACTGGTCAGCTTCAAGCATTGGTACGATCTTGAAAATAATTCTGATTTCGGCAAAGTGTACGTAGCAACCACAAACAATCAGAATGCGTTTGAGCAGGTATTATCGTTTACCGGCACCAGCAATGGCTGGAAAACACAATATCTTGATTTGCGGGCATTCGCGGGTCAAAAGGTATACCTCCTCTTCAACTTTACTAGTGACAATACGGTTGTGAAAGATGGCTGGTATATTGACGATCTGTCGATTCAGGAGCCAGACACCGTTGCACCTGCTGCGCCGAGCAATTTGACTGCTGAAGCCGATACTGTGGGCAACGTCACACTGGCCTGGAATGCTTCCTCCGATGAAGATGTGAAGCAGTACAAGGTGTATCGTTCTACCCAATCAGGCAAAAATTATACTTCCATCGGTACAACCTCAGCACTGACACTCACAGATACCATCACGGTCGGTGGAGCGACCTATCATTATGCAGTGGCGGCTGAGGATTATAGTGGCAATGAAGGAATCAAGTCAAATGAGGCTTCTCTGAGAGTAGACGTGCCGGATACGCTGTATAGCGATCATTTTGACGGCAGCTCGGATAATGGCTGGACTCATTCCGGTACCAAGGATGAGTGGGAACGTGGCATTCCCAAGGAAGTAGGACCAGAAAGCGCAGTGTCCAGACCAAATGTGTGGGCAACCGATCTTGATAGCAATTATGAGAACGGAGCTGAATTTTCGCTGGTTTCTCCAAAAATTAATTTGCAGGCTGTACGCAACGCAACACTGACCTTCAATCACTGGTTTGAAATTGAGGCTGGCTATGATTACGGTTATGTGGAAGTGTCCAAAAACAATGGCGACACGTGGAGCGAGCTGGGCAAGTTCTCTCACAATACGAATGGGAAAAAGTGGACTCCGGTTTATTACAATCTGGATAGCTACACCGGCAATGAGATCCAAATTCGCTTCCGTTTGAAATCGGATAACAGTGTGAACAAGAACGGCTGGTACATTGACGATTTCCGTGTGTTGGGTATTCCAGCTGCGACAGTGACCAAGGACATCGTACCTGAGTCGAATATCAAGCTGGAAAAAGCGGAAGAACAGTTCCCGCTGTACAAAATTACAAGCACTGAAAAGAGTGAATTCCAGGAGAAAGTGAAGCCGGCAGAAACAACGGTGGATAGTGGACGTGTCGGGCTCGACAGTCTTCCAGCCAGCGCTACGGTTACGGTATTGGAAACCGGACGTTCGGTGAAAACGGATCCGACCACGGGCAAATACAGCTTCACCCATGTAGCGGGCGACTATACGCTGAAGGCTGAAGCCTATGGTTACGTGCCTCAAACGAAAGCAGTCACGATTGAGAATAACAAAGTCATTAGAGCAAACTTTAGCCTTCAGGCCATACCTCACGGTACGATTCACGGGGTCATTACCGACAAGCAATCCGGTGAACCGATCCAAAAAGCGAAAGTGTTGGTGCTGGAGGATGCACGTATTGCTCCGGTAGAGACGAATGAGGCTGGAGAATTTACGCTGGATGTGCTGGAAGGAACATACACATTGTCCATTTCAGCTGAAAATTATTATAGCGACAGTGTATCCGTTACTGCTCCTCCGAATGGTAGTGTGGAAGCGAATGTCACGTTGAAACCTTTCATCGGGTTCCAGGGAGGCATCGCCTACGATGACGGGACAGGAGAAAATGCCAGAGCCTTTAATGCGGCAGGCAATTCATGGGCAGTCAGAATGACGCCTGAGTCGGAAGTGGCTCAAGTGACAGGCGCATCGCTTTTGTTCTGGAACTCTGCCTTCCCGAATCCGGGAGGAACGGCATTCCAATATTCTGTCTATGACGCCTCCGGTGCGGCAGGAGCGCCTGGACGATTATTGGCTGGTCCATTCGACGGGACTGCCGTGCGGGACGAGTCACAATGGACGACGGTGCAGCTTCCAGAGCCGGTGACGGTTCAAGGTGACTTCTACATCGTATATACACAGTCTGCTGTAGGCACACAGTCGCCGGGTCTTGCTACAGATGAGAGTGGCCCGAATGCACTTCGCAGCTGGCAAGGTGTAAGCGGCGCATGGAGCCAATCACCTGAGGAGGAAGGGAATTACATGATCCGGGCTATCGTCAGATATCCGGTGAATGCTCCAACGATTACGACTCCTACGAAGGCTACGTATACGCAGGAAGAGTCGATTACCGTAACAGGAACTTCCCCGGCAGAAGGAGCCGATATTCAGCTCTTTAACGGTAAGGAGCTGGCTGGCACAACGAAAGTGAAGGATCGCCACTTCAGTTTGTCGGTTGATCTTCAACCAGGAGCTAATCCGCTAAGTGTTCAAGCAGCGGTATACGGCAAATTAACGGATCGTTCCGAAACGGTGGTTGTGACACTCGATCAGACTAAACCGGGTCTGATCCTGACTTCACCTGATGAAGGGGCCCGTACAAACGCGGGTGTAGTCAGTGTAGTCGGTACCGTGTATGACGAGTTCCTCACCGAATTGACGATTAATGGTGAGCCCGCTGAATTTGGAAGTGACGGCAGCTTTAACAAGCGGTTGCTTATCAACGAAGGTGAAAATCAAATTACGGTGACGGCCAAGGATCTTGCCGAAAACGAAACAAGTGTTACGCGCTCGGTGTATGTCGATACAGCTCTGCCGAAGCTTGAAAACATTAGCCCTGCTGAGGATGTGCGTATTACTCCAGGGCAGCCGGTACGAGTATCCTTTGACAGTGCATCCGGTTTGGAGGCGTCCTTCCATGTGGAGCTGCCTTTCAACCTGTCCACTTTGGGCCGCAACGATATTCCATTAAATGAAACTTCGTCAGGCCACTATGAAGGTACTTATTTCACTTCATCTTCTCTGAACCTGGAGGGCGGAGTCATCGTGATCCGGGTAAGGGATGCAGCGGGAAATGAAGTGGAGACGGAGGCACCGGGAAGATTGTATGTAACCAATGGTGGAGGACAGAACCCTGATCCGAATCCATCCAATGAGAAGCCGGTAGCCATTATTCAGGCTAATGAATCAGCTAAGAAGAACAAAAATGTACAATTTAACGCCAAAGCTTCCCGTGATGTAGACGGTGAGATCGTTAGTTACAGCTGGAATTTTGGCGATGGCGATACGGCGGTCGGTTCCAAGGTGAAGCATAAATTCACCACAGCTGGAACGTATACCGTAGAGCTAACGGTAACGGATAATGACGGCGCAAGTGGTAAGACTGTGCATACGATCACGATCCGTTAACAGCCAGTAGGAAAGGAAATGCTTCTTTTAGAATAACAATGAAGGCCCACAGCAAGCCACGGTTTATAGAGGCTGCTGTGGGCCATTTTTAAATTGTCGAACCGTTCAAGAAGCGGTACAATGAGTAGAACTCTATAAAGTGAATCGTTTCACAATAGAGGATTTTGCAAAAATCCAATAAGCGATTTTCAATAAACGATATATAGATCGAAATGGTCTAGTTCGTCTATATATTGCACTTTGGAGCGACTGGAATCGAATTTTGCAAAATCCTGAATAATATTTTTTAGCAGGAGAGGATCCTATTGATTCATTTGCAAAAAGAAAGCGGACGTATCCGTCTAGAGCTGGATGCCTATTTTATGGGGGAAGATATCATTGTATTCATTTCAGGCGGTGATCAGCCTCATTTGGGAACGATTACAGCAGGGGCCAGACTCGAGCCGATTCAAACTGTGCAATTGCAAAATCACAAGGAGTTTTATATTACCGAAGAAATTGCAGTTCGCTTGCGAAAAGAGTTTGCAGGCAATTTTGCCATTTGCTGCGGGGCACATTTAGATCATGCAACCAAGGACGAAATCCGAGTGCTGACAGATATGGCTATACAACTGGGGAAAGAGCTCATTGGAGAACTCAAGCAAGCACGCTAGTAGCATACCTTTTTAAGTGAACTCCCGAAAGAGCAGATTGCGATATGGGTACTTACTAAAGGGATACTTAAATAGCAATGCAAAGCCATCATCCTCAATTTGTACGGATTTCAGCGCAGAGGATGGAATCAAACTACGGATCATGACATGAACTGCACGCTGGTCTTGTCTGTTGATCGCTTTGGCTAAGGCAGAAGCAAAACATGGATTGCGTGCCAATTCGCGATACAGTGGAAAAACGGCTTTTGCAATGGCGCGATGAACTCTCGGCTCAAACGTAAACTGCACAGTCCCCGGTGGAATCGTCGTTCCATTCGTATAATAGAGCATCGGTGGCTGAGCTAAAAAGGAAATAAAGTAGCCGATGCCATTCGTGCCTAAGCCTTGTTTGGCGGCAAATGGCGCTACTGAGCAGAGAAGGGATTTCATCCGATCCAAATTGCCTTGAACGACAGCTCGTGACCATTGGACGGCAAAAGCACGTCGGGTTGCAATAGCTTTGTAAAAGGGTAGCATGGCAGCGGATATTTTCCTAAGTGTATTTGCATTTAAACGTTTGTGAGGCGAGCCCTTTCTGCGGGATGTTGCACGATATAGCATAGCTCCGACCTCCTTGGTAGGATGCTCTCATGGAGCGCAATTGATCTGTAACAGGTACAATACTGTATGCCCGGTTACCTCAAAAAGTGCTAATATCGCTAGGTTTCTTCTTTTTAACGTTCTAATTTAAAAATTCGAAATAAGTACTGTCCTGATTTGTAAGATTGTGGTACCCTAGAACTTATATAATTGCTATTTTTCGTATTGGAGTTGAATTTAACAGATGAGTGATTTGTACAAGGAGCCTCGATCTTCCGATCCTTTTCAGGAGACGAACGATTATAACGCCCCATTTAACCCGCCCCCAGTAGTTCCACCTACGAATAGTAAAGCTGTTGCCTCGATGGTGCTCGGGATTTTATCTGTTGTCATTCCCTATATTGGATTGATTATCGGAATTGTGGGTATTATTTTGTCCAGTCTTTCCCTGAAGGAAATTAACCGTCATGGCGAGCAAGGCAGAGGTATGGCCATTGCTGGACTGGTATGTAGTATTATCGGTACACTGATTTATACACTAATCATCATTTTTATAGTTATTGTTTTTATTGTAGCGGCCTCCAGTGGCGATCCGGATATTTTTTCAGACATTTAATGAATTGAAGAATGCTTGAGTCAGACAAACCATTCACGATTTGACGATTGGATGCTATGATAAAAGGAGTCCAATGAAGGAGAGTGAAGCCGTATGGCACGTACTCAAACACAAAAAGCGCTGAGCAAGGCAAAACGCGCTGGAATCTATTGCGCGGCACAAAGCCGCAAAACGAATGACCATTATGGCGAGATTTCACAGCACATACGAGTGAAGCCGACCAAGCAAGAACAATTACAAAAGGTCAAGCACAAGAAGCGAATCGTTCAGAGCGACGCTTCTTTTTTTGTCTTTAGAGAGAACAGCAGTGTCCTTTTAGGCTTGGATTTATAAAGTAGCAGAGAAATGATTGTATACAAGCGAATAGCATTTTTTCTGTACCGAAAAAGGACTTGATAATAATTATCATTATTGTTAGAATATCATAAGAAAGAAGGAACCCGGGCATGGGCTCCTTCATTATAAAACTAGGCTTGAAATCAAAGATTTACTTGGCTTCGAAGGTTTTGCAGTCTGTTTCTTCGGATTTGTGAGTGTCTTCAGGTCTGTTGCTTACGATGTAAATGGAGCTAGCACTACATTTATTCTCTTGGGCCCAGTGCGTACATGAATTGACTTCACACAGAACGTCTTTTGCCATGTTGTACACCTCCTTATATGGATGTGGTGGGCTGAGCAAATATAATCACGGTCAGTCAAGGTAGGACTTGTCCAACTGTGTTTACCCTCTTGTTAGGAAGAGGGACTTTGCTATGCCTACTTGTACAATATCAAATGAATTTTAAAATTGCAATGTTTGCTTCTTTTTGCAGTTCGAAGCGGACACAAGTGTCCCTTTTAATTAAAAAACAAAAGCTGTCCTCCATGCAGAACGAAATGTTTCTCTGCTGGAGAACAGCTTTTTTTGTTTTTCTGACATAATGACGATATGAAAAGACTTAGCGCACGTTAGGAATACTTACGATGGGATCGATGTCAGCATCATAGTCTACGCCCTCAAACTCAAAGCCGAACAGTTGGAAAAATTCGTGACGATATCCTTCAAGATCTGACAATTCGTAGATATTGTTGGTCGTCAGCGCCTCCCATATCTTCTCAACCTCTGCCTGTACGTCTTCGCGCAGTTCCCAATCATCAATACGAATACGTCCTTCTTCATCTACAGGAGTTTCTGGTGCGTACAGACGCTCAGCAAACAGGCGGTAGCTCTGTTCTACGCACCCTTCATGCAGCCCTTTTTCCTTCATTATCTTATATAAAGCAGAAATATACAGAGGAACGACAGGGATAGCGGAGCTAGATTGGGTAACGAGTCCTTTGGTGACTGCGACGAAGGCGCGTCCGCCTGTAACTTTCAGCTGATCGTTCAGCTGATGTGCTGTCTCCTCCAAATGATCCTTTGCACTTCCGATACTGCCTTCTCTGTAGATGGCTTGTGTAATATCTGAACCGATGTACGAAAAAGAGAAGGTCGTTGCAGTATCAGCCAATACACCGCCTTCACGCAAGGCGTTAATCCACAATTTCCAGTCCTCACCACCCATAACCTCTACAGTTGCTTGTACTTCTTCTTCTGTTGCGGGTTCAAGCGTCACGCTGCTGACTTCCCCGGTGTGGAAGTTAACGGTCTTGTTTGTGTAAGGCTTACCAATAGGTTTGAGCACGGAATTAAACGTTTCGCCTGTGCGGGGATTTGTACGACGACCTGAAGCGACACTGTAAATCACCAGATCGACTTGTCCCAGTTCTTCGCGAATGGCTTCCACCGTTTTGGATTTGACCTCATCCGAGAAGGCATCGCCTGTTACGCTTAAGGATTTAAGCCCAGCTTCCTGAGCAGCTTTTTCAAATGCAGCAGAATTGTACCAGCCTGCCGATGCTGTACGTGTGGCGGTAGCATTACTAGGGCGATATACACCAATTGTATTGGCACGCGCACCGAAGGCGGCAGTAATGCGAGAGGCCAACCCATATCCGGCAGATGCCCCGATCACAAGTACATTACGGGGTCCTTGGATAGCAGGACGGGCCTGTACATAGTCAATTTGCTCCTGAACATGTTGGGCACAGCCCACCGGATGAGCAGTGGTGCAGATAAAGCCACGTGTTCTTGGTTTGATAATCATGTTATTGTAATTCCTCTCTTCTTGTAGCGATCTTCACCCTTACTATTTTAACTTTTAACTATTTTTTTTCAAACGTGGATTTTAGTAAGTATCCTTTTTACCCAAAAGTGTATCCTTGCACGGGGTGGCAAGTGCCTAAGTGCCTGCATATGATGCTGTAACGATAAATATGAGAAGGGAGAGAGCTGCTTGAAGAATAAGAGCCGCAAAACCATAAGAAACAAAAAGCCGCTCTATAGTGTAATTGACCCGGATATGAATGAATTAAGTATGATACATCGCGTGAAGCCACAGCCTGCGGAGAGGGAGACAGAAGCAAGACTTCATCAAGTTGCTTCTCCGCCTCCCCCAACCAAAGAGGAGCCGGAGCTACAGACTGTTGTCGAACCTGAAGTCGAGGCTTCGCATGAGACGGAGGTTGAATTTGCGGATGCAGAGGAGACTCAAGTGTCGATGGAGGAACCCCCAGAGCTAGAAGCAGAGCCGGAGCCAGAGCCAGAACCAGAACCTGATCCAATTGATGTGGAGGAA